>NZ_CEZJXU010000099.1:3037-6681 GCF_983023055.1 Dethiosulfatibacter sp.
GCTATAAGAGCCACACCAACATCTGCAAATATAGCCTGATACATTTGTGCAAGACCCATTGTACTGAGAACCATTACCAACCCTTTGACTCCAAGGGCAAATATTATGTTTTGCCAAACTATTGTCCTTGTCTTTCTTGCTATACCTATACTTTCAGCAATTTTTGAAGGTTCATCAGTCATAAGTACTATATCAGCCGCCTCGACTGCAGCATCTGAACCAAGGGCACCCATTGCAAATCCAATATCTGATCCAGCCAGAAGAGGTGCGTCGTTTATACCATCTCCTACTGCAATTGTTGTAGTCTTCTTGTTAAGATATTTCTTGAGAATATTAAGCTTATCTCCAGGTAGGAGCCCAGCATGATATTTATCAAGTTTAAGCAAGTCTGCTATATTCCTGGCTGTGTTTTCATTGTCTCCTGTAAGCATTATAACTTTCTTGATTCCATTCTTCTTAAGGTTTTCTACAACATTGTAGCTACTCTCTTTAAGTACATCTTCAACACTAATGAACCCCTTGTATTTGCCATCTATTGCAATATGTACCGTTGTACCATTTTCGGTATTTTCTATAATCTCTATTCCCGATTTCTTCATTAGCTTTTCATTACCTACGAGAACCTGCTTGTTGTCAATATTTGCCTTGATTCCAAATCCTGAAAGCTCCTCATGTTTTAAAATCAGTCTCTTGTCAATATTTTCCCCAAATCCCTTCTTGATTGATTCAGCGATTGGGTGATTTGAGTAGTATTCTCCATATGCACCATAGTATAAAAGTTCATCTTCTGAAATCCCATTTTCTGGAGTTATATTCGTAACTGTAAATTTACCCTCAGTAAGTGTACCTGTCTTGTCGAATATTACCCTATCAGCATTTACAAGAGCTTCAAGATAGTTTCCTCCTTTGACAAGAATTCCTTTCTTGGATGCTGCACCAATACCTCCAAAATACGCAAGGGGTATTGAAAGAACCAGAGCGCACGGACAGGATACTACCAGGAATATAAGACCTCTGTAAATCCAGTCCCTTGTTATGGCACCATGGATTGCCAGAGAAGGAATTATTGCTATTACTACTGCTGCACCAACAACAGCTGGAGTATAGTATTTTGCAAATTTCGTTATGAAGTTCTCCATCTTTGCCTTCTTGTTGGAAGCTTCCTGTACCATTTTGAGTATTTTTGAAGCCGTTGATTCACCGAACGACTTGGTTACTCTTACCCTTAACAAACCGTTTATATTGATAGTTCCAGCCAATATTTCATCTTTTATTTCCACTTCCCTAGGCAGAGATTCTCCAGTAAGAGCCGACGTATCAAGGGATGACTGTCCTTCAATAACAACTCCATCTAGAGGTATCTTTTCACCTGGCTTAATAACTATTACATCATTGATTTTCACCTTGTCCGGTTTGACCCTGTCAATATGATCTCCATGTTCAATATTTGCATAATCAGGCTTAATGTTTAATAATGCCTTTATGGATTTTTTTGAATTGTCAACAGCCATATCCTGAAGGTATTCACCAACCCCATAAAACAGCATTACTCCTGCAGCTTCAGGATATTCTCCTATTATTATTGCTCCTGCTGAAGCAACCACCATAAGAAAATTCTCATCAAGAAAATCGCCCTTCCTTATATTGGTAAATGCCTTCATTATAACCTCATATCCAAGGATAAAATAGGATGCGAGGAATATATATACTGCAAATCCACTATTCCTGAAAACCAACCCTGCTACAAATATTAATGCACCAACACCTATTCTCGCCATCTTCATGTTTAGCCTTGAATCTTTGTCTTTAACAATTTCAAATTGTTCAGAATCATCAATATTCAGCTCTTCAGTAAAATCTATGCTGCAATGTCCGCAACCACATTCGTGATGTTCTTCATTCTCATGAATATCATTCACTATTTCTGGTTCCATAATTTCATCAATATCAATACCACAGTGACCACATCCACATGAATCTTTTTGATTCTTTATCTCTATTTTTTTTGAAGTCTTCACAGGTTTAACTCCTGATTTTACATTCATTTGTTTAATTTTTACTTTTGCCATAATAATCTCCTTCCAATCAACTCATGTCTATCTATGTTCAATATGCTCAAGTCCCTGAACGAATATGCTAAGGACATGATCATCATCAAGTGAATAATACACAACCTTACCTTCTCTCCTGAACTTAACAAGTCTTGCATTTTTAAGTGTCCTAAGCTGATGAGACACTGCCGACTGGCTAACACACAATAGGGATGCAATATCACATACACACATTTCATTAAGTGCAAGAGCCCTTAATATCTTAATTCTGGTACTATCCCCAAATACCTTAAAAAGGTCAGCAAGTTCATAGATTTTTTCATCTTCCAACATATTCTCTCTTGCCTTGCCCACTACATCTTCATGTATGCAAAAAGAATCACATACCTGTATCTCCTTGTTTTTCATATTATCTCCTAGTCTTTATATCACAACTTTAGTTGAGTTGATTTATAAATTATTTGATATATAAACGGTTCAATTGTATATAAAATAATTTAAAATCAGTACGAAACTTGTTGTGAGATAAAACTTCATTAATTTAAATCCCACAACTTCATTGTCTTTTCGACAAACACATGAACAACTGCTCATGTGTTCATTTAAACAATACTATATATTACAAATTTTGTCAATATGTTGTATAATAAAATATATGAATTCGCACAAATAACTAAGGAGAACCTTTATGTCTGATATACTAAACCACTACTACTGCGGTGAACTGGCCATTGAACTTATAGACAATGATATAAGAGAAGCAATACTGAAAAACAGGAAACTTTTCAATTTAGGTAGCCAGGGACCTGATTTCTTTTTATACCAAGGGGTAGCTCCTTGGAGAAAAAACAAAGGATATAGAAAGTATGGAGGCATAATTCATAAAAGCGAAACAAACAAACTGATCTATAACTTGTTCAAATACGCTGATGTAATTAAGGATAATGATGAAAAGAAGCAAATATTGTCTTATGCCATGGGATTCGTTTGCCACCTTTCACTGGATTCAATATCTCATCCCTTCATTTTTTATCATTCAGGCTTATACAAAAAAGGAGATCGAAATACAGAAATATATTCCCACTACCATAAGGAATATGAAATGATTCTTGACGCACTGAATTCAAAAAGTCTTAAAAAAATTAGTTCTGTTGATTTTCCATACCAGGAAACATTTACACCTACTAATAAGGAGATCTTTGCAATACAACATCTCTATGAATTCCTTATAAAGGAAACCATCAATGAAAGTCTTCCAGAAAATGCTGTTTTTGACTGTATAAAGGACTATATGGATCTATTTTCCTTTTTTCCCGACAAGAGCGGAAGAAAGAAAATATTTTTCGGAATATTGGAGAAAATAACAGGTCATCCTCACGCCGTTACAAAGGCACTTATTCAAAAGGAATTTGAAGACAAGGATGACTACATGAACCTCAACCATAAAGAATGGGTACATCCTTGTGATGAGACCATCAAATCAAAGGATTCTTATGCAGATTTGTTTAACAGAGCCGTTTACGACACGACAAAAAAAATCAACCAGCTCTACAAGCTGATTGATTCTGATTTTTCAATTGATGATATTTCAAA
>NZ_CEZJXU010000100.1:0-6636 GCF_983023055.1 Dethiosulfatibacter sp.
TTGTTTCAGACGGAACAGACAACCATCTTATCCTTATAGACATGAGAAGCAAGGATGTTACAGGAAAGGTAGCTGAAAAGATTCTTGGAGACATCAATATTACTGTTAACAAGAACACAATACCTAATGATCCAAAGAGTCCTTTCGTCACAAGTGGAATAAGAATAGGAACACCAGCCATAACTACCATAGGACTTGTTGAAAAGGATATGGCTGAAATAGCAGATATTATGAACTGTGCATTTACAGAGTCACAGGACAAGGAAACACTTATAAAAAGAGTTGCAGCATTGATGAGCGTATACGAATAGACGGGAAGGTATCAACGTGGACTTTTTTAACATGAATTACGATGAATTCATAAAGAAAAACAATCCTTTGGCCGACAAAATGAGGCCAAGGGATCTTTCTGATTACGTAGGACAGGATCATATCCTTGCCGACGGGAAAATGCTTAGAAGGACAATTATAGCCGACAGACTCAGTTCCATAATCCTATACGGCCCTCCGGGAACAGGCAAGACTACCCTTGCAAAGATTATTGCTGAAAAAACCGAAAAAAACTTTGAAACACTGAATGCTGTAACATCGGGAATCAAGGACATCAAGGAAAAAATCAACTATGCTATAAATGAAATTTCCATGTACAACAAGCAGACCATTGTATTCATAGACGAGATTCACAGATTTAACAAGGCACAACAGGACGCCTTGTTGCCATATGTTGAAAATGGTACTATAATACTCATAGGAGCAACTACTGAAAACCCATACTTTGAAGTAAATAGCGCTCTTATTTCAAGGTCAATGATTTTTCAGCTTAAGTCACTGGCACCTGAAGATATATTTGAAATTATTAAAAGGGCAATGGATACTGTTATAAACGGTGATCTTGGAATGAAAGCTGAAATAGAAGACAATGCTATACAGCTTATATCGGATTATTGTGGCGGAGATGCAAGAAAGGCTCTTAATGCTCTTGAGCTGGCAGTCCTTACAACAGAAAGGGACGAAGACGATCTTCTGAGGATAAGAGTAGAGGATGCCAAGGAAAGCATACAAAGCAAGACATCCTATTATGACAAGAACGGTGACAATCATTATGATACGGTATCCGCCTTCATAAAAAGTATAAGAGGTTCAGATCCAGATGCAGCACTTTTGTGGCTTGCCAAGATGCTCAATTCAGGGGAAGACCCCAAGTTTATTGCAAGAAGACTTGTAATAAGCGCATCAGAGGATATCGGTAATGGAGATCCTAAAGCACTTGGAATTGCTATAGACTGCTTCAATGCAGTAAATGTAATAGGAATGCCTGAATGCAGGATAAATCTTTCCCAGGCTGTTGTATACCTTGCCTGTGCTCCTAAAAGCAATGCAGCATATGTTGCAATTAACAAGGCAATGGAATATGCTGGGAAGAAAAATCCGGAGGTTCCAAACCATTTAAAGGATAAGAGCTATAAGTCAGCTTCAAAATTAGGCCATGGTGTCGGATACAAGTATCCGCATAGCTACAGGTACAGTTATGTAAAGCAAAATTATTTTCCCCTTGATTTTGACGCGGAAAAGTTTTATAATCCTAAGAATATCGGTTACGAAAAAAACATAATACGATATCTGGACTTTTTGAATGAAGTCGACACGGAGGAGGAGTAATGAATTTTACAATTGAATTTAACGGCTTTAACGATATTGACTCACTAGAGAATATTCGTGAGAAGCTTATTGGAATAGAGGATACAAAAAGCTACAACATAGTAATAGAATACAATAATCTTATAATTGAAGACCGGATTTTGGATGAAAACTATATGCTTGAAATCAAGCCCGAGCACCTTAGGTATCTCAGAAAGCTGAGGGAATATCTGGAAGGTGTTGACTTGAATATTAAGAAGATATATCTTCTTGGATCATTGGACAAGTCCCTAGTGACATCCCTGAGGGTGTCTTCTGAAATGACAATAGATACAGAAGAACCAAAAAACATAATGTGGCCAAGTAAGGAACTTTATCTTTATGACGGTGGTAAGAAGATACTGGACAACCTTTTGGAAAACGAAGAAATAAATGTGGACGAATATGAAGTAAAGCTTAAGTTGCTGCAGATAGAATTTGGACTTCTTGACTTTCTTGAAAGGGAAAATTACATCAACTAATTCTTTAAATACAAACACTTAACCATGATTTAAATACATAATTATTATAAAATAGTTTCTTTAAAAAAAGGAGCTATTTTTTCTGAAATAATAGTTGACAAATTTACTAGGGTATATTATACTCAGTTAAAAGTCTACTGTTTAACTTGGGATTAGAGGTGATTATTTGTTATTATCTACAAAAGGACGATATGGATTGAAAGCTACATTTGAACTTGCCCTTAATTATGGCAATGGGCCACTAAGTCTAAAGATTATTTCACGAAAATACAATATATCAGAAAACTATCTTGAACAGCTTCTTTCGAAGTTGAGAAAGAAAGGATATATCAAAACCGTAAGAGGAGTCAATGGAGGTTATCTTCTAGCGTTGGAGCCTTCGGAAATCACAGTAGGAATGATTTTAAGAGCGTTGGAAGGGGAAATGTCCCCATCGGACTGTCTTTCATCAGAACTGTGCAGCAGAGAATCAGTTTGTGCAACGAGAGTTGTTTTCGAAAAAATAGAAAAAAGTATCAACGATGTAATAGACAGTACTTATATGATTGACATGGTCAATCAGCATAGGGAAGTAATGAAAGAGCATACAAAAGGAATACAGGAGGTAGAATAATGGAGAGAAAAGTGTATTTGGACAATGCAGCAACAACCATGGTTAGACCTGAAGTAGTTGAGACCATGAATAAATACTATACGGAACTGTACGGCAATCCGTCAAGTATATATGAATTTGGACAAAAAGCCAAAAAAGCCTTGGGCAGCGCAAGGGAGACTGTGGCTGGAATTATAAATGCCGATACTGATGAGATTTACTTCACAGGAAGCGGTTCTGAAGCTGACAACTGGGCTATCAAAGGGGTAGCAGAAAAGTACTGTTCAAAAGGGAAACACATCATTACATCAAAAATAGAACATCATGCTATTCTTCACAGTTGTGAATATCTTGAAAAGAACGGCTTTGAAGTAACCTACCTTGAAGTTGATGAATATGGAATGATAAGCCTTGATGATTTAAAGGCTGCAATAAAAGAAGAAACAATACTTATTACAATAATGTTTGCAAACAACGAAATAGGAACAATAGAGCCTGTTAAGGAAATAGGAGCAATAGCTAAGGAAAACAATATTTTCTTTCATACAGATGCAGTTCAGGCTTTTGGACATATTCCAATAGACGTTGAAGAAATGAATATAGACATGCTTTCAGCTTCCGCCCACAAAATCAACGGACCTAAAGGTGTTGGAATGCTATACATCAAAAAAGGAATAAGACTTGAAAACCTCATTCACGGTGGAGCTCAGGAAAGAAAAATGAGAGCCGGTACTGAAAATGTTCCAGGAATCATGGGTTTTGCAAAGGCTGTGGAAATAGCTGGAAAGACAATGGACGAGAGCATTAAAAAAATGACAGTGCTTAGAGACAGGTTCATGAAGCTTATACCTGAAAGAATAGACAATGCAAAACTAAACGGTCATCCTGTAAAGAGACTGCCTGGAAATGTGAATTTTTCTTTTGAATTTATTGAAGGAGAATCACTGCTGTTGTATCTTGATATGGATGGAATATCAGGTTCAAGCGGTTCAGCATGTACATCTGGTGCCCTTGATCCGTCACATGTATTAATGGGAATAGGATTGGCACATGAAATAGCACACGGTTCATTGAGACTGAGCCTTTCGGATTTTAATACTGAAGAAGAAGTAGATTATACAGTTGAAAAACTAGTAAATGTAGTAGATAGATTAAGACAAATGTCGCCATTATATACAGGTAGGAGGAAATAGAAATGTATACTGAAGAGGTAATGGATCACTTTAGAAATCCAAGGAATGTAGGAGAAATTGAAAATGCAGACGGTGTTGGTGAAGTAGGAAATGCTCAATGCGGAGATATAATGAAAATATATCTGAAGATAGAGGATGACATCATCACTGATGTAAAATTCCTTACTTTCGGATGTGGATCGGCAATTGCATCCTCAAGCATGGCAACAGAGCTTATTAAGGGCAAAAGCATAAACGTAGCTGTTGAACTTACAAACAAGGCTGTTATAGAGGCACTTGGAGGACTTCCAAAGGTTAAAGTACACTGTTCAGTACTTGCTGAGCAAGCTGTAAAGGCGGCACTTCATGACTACGCACAGAAGACTGGAAAGAAAATAACCGGTCTCGAAGACTTCGATCCTGATTATGATGTTCACGAGCATGAACATGAATATCTATAATAGAAAAGTTTTGCTGGGAATGAGCGGTGGTGTGGATAGCACCGCCGCTGCTGTAATTTTACAGCAAAACGGATATGAAGTAATAGGAGTGACCTTTGTTCAGACGAGTTTTGAAGAAATGGAACCAGCAATAAGAGATGCAAAAAAAGCGGCTGATGTTCTTGGAATAGAACACTATATACTTGACTTGAGAACGGAATTCAATGAAGAAATAATAAAATACTTCCATTCTGAATATGACAGAGGAAGAACACCAAATCCCTGTGTTAAATGTAACCAGATTATTAAGTACAAAAAGTTTATTGAAGAAGCTGACAGACTTGGAGCGCAGTATATTTCATCGGGACAATATGCAAAGATAGTATTGGAAGATGGAAGATATCTTATAAAAAAGGCTGAAAATAAATCTAAGGACCAGAGCTACTATCTTTACAATCTTAGAGAAAAGGATCTGGAACGAATACTTATGCCTCTTGGAGATATAAAAGACAAGGAAGAAGCAAGACAGATAATAAAAGACATTAACCTTGATTTTTCTCAGAAGAAGGAAAGCCAGGAAATTTGCTTTATAAGTGACGACGACCATGTAGGATTTCTTGAGAAATACATAAATCCCCAGAAAAAGCTTGGAAATTTCGTAGACATGAAGGGAAGGATTCTTGGAAAGCACAAGGGAATCCACAAATATACAGTAGGACAGAGAAAAGGTCTGGGAATAGCTCTTGGATCACCGCGATATGTGATAAAAATTGATGCAGATGACAATAATGTAGTTCTAGGCCTTGAGAAGGACCTTTACAAGGATTCTTGTGTTCTTGAAGAATACAATATTGTATTTGACGATTATGACATTGAAAATAAACCACTGATGTGTAAAATAAGATATTCTGCAAGAGAGGCGGAAGCTTCAATAAGAAGAGAAGGACAAACCTTGATTGTTAATTTCAAGGAACCTGTAAAAGCCCTTGCTCCGGGACAATCCCTTGTATTTTATGACGGCGAAATACTTATAGGCGGCGGAATAATAAATATTGATATGTAGAAAAGGTTGACATATTGAACTCCCTTAATTATAATTTTAATGAAACTCGTCCACTTGACGAGTTTATCTTCATAATTAATTAAAGAGATTGATTCGTTTATAGACGAGTTACATAGATGGAGGATAAGATGAACAAATATTCCGTAGACAATATAAGAAAAAGCTTTATCGAATTTTTTGAAAGCAAGAACCACCTGGCAGCACATAGTTTTCCGTTGATTCCTAAAAATGACAATACTCTGTTGCTTGTGAACGCAGGAATGGCACCACTCAAAAGGTTTTTCACAGGAGCTGACACTCCACCAAGAACTAGAATGGTTACATGCCAGAAATGTGTAAGAACAGGAGATATTGAGAACGTAGGTTATACTTCAAGACACTGTACGTTTTTTGAAATGCTTGGAAACTTTTCCTTTGGAGACTATTTCAAAAGAGAAGCAATAAATTGGGCATGGGAGTTTATGACTTCTGAAATGAAAATAGACCATACCAAACTATGGGTTTCAGTATATCATGAAGATGACGAAGCCTATAAAATCTGGAAAGATGAAATAAAGGTTCCAGAAGATAGAATAGTAAGACTGGGAAAGGAAGACAACTTCTGGGAACTTGAAGTTGGACCAAGCGGACCTTGTTCTGAAATCTACTTCGACAGGGGACCTGAATATGACTGTGGAGACCCTGACTGCATGCCTGGCTGCGACTGTGACAGATATGTGGAAGTATGGAATCTTGTATTCACACAATTCGACAAGGATGAAAAGGGAATATACCATCCACTTGCAAACCCTAACATAGATACAGGAATGGGACTTGAAAGAATGGCTGCTGTCCTTCAGGGCAAGGAAAATGTTTTTGAAATAGAGCCCCTTGTTTCAATTATTAATTTGGTTGAAAAGATAAGCGGTATTGAATATGGCAAGGACAAGAAAATTGATATTTCAGTAAGAATAATTACAGACCATGCAAGAGCAGTAACCTTCCTCATAGGAGATGGTGTAATACCTTCAAATGAAGGAAGAGGATATGTTCTCAGAAGACTACTAAGAAGAGCGGCAAGACATGGCAAGCTTCTTGGCATAAGGGACAATTTCATAGCATCTATTTCAAAGATGGTTATAGATATGTTTGGAGAAGCCTATCCTGAGCTTTCCAATTCAGCAGACCAGATATACAAGATAATTGAAATAGAAGAAGACAGGTTCAGCAA
>NZ_CEZJXU010000101.1:0-6632 GCF_983023055.1 Dethiosulfatibacter sp.
AAGTGCATTCACACCTTAATTGATGCTTAAATACCATTTATTCAACATTTCAAGGAGAAATATATGATAAATTCAAATGAAAAAATCATTAATTTAATAGAAAAACAGAAACTTCCACTGAGTGCCATCGAGGCAGTTGAAGACATATGCATACATATTGTCGACAAAGAAGGAAAGACCATCTGTTACTCAAAGGGTTGTGAAAAAATAGAAGGTGAGAGTAGAGATAACATTATAGGAAAAACCATAGATGAACTCTACACCTTTGAGGAAATAAAAGACAATTCCCACGGCTCCATCCAGTTAAAGGTTCTTGAAACAGGTAAGATAATGAAAAACAACCATGTTATATATACTTCAAAAAACAATAAATATGTTGATGTTATAAGCTCCACCTATCCCGTATTTTCAGACGACGAGTCGGAGGTAATAGCTGCAGTCTGTGTTTTCAGAGATATCGGAGACTATATGAAAATGGCCACTACAATACAGAAATTAAAAAACGACCTTAATACTGAAAAGATTGCAAAGAGAAATAACGGTACTGTATATTCCTTCAAGGATGTAATATTCACAAGTGCTTCAATGGATGAATGTATACATATAGCAAAAAAAGCGGCTAAAAACTTTGCTCCCGTAATGATTATAGGATCCACCGGAACTGGAAAGGAAGTCTTCGCCCAGTCTATACACAACGAAAGCATTGTCTCAAAGGGACCCTTCGTTGCAATCAACTGCTCGGCAATTCCTGAAAACCTACTGGAAAGCACGCTCTTTGGTACATGCAAGGGAGCCTTCACAGGAGCTGTGGAAAACGTTGGTCTATTTGAATCCGCCAAGGACGGCACCCTTTTTCTCGATGAAATCAACTCAATGGACCTTAACCTCCAAGCCAAACTTCTAAGATCTCTTGAAACAAAGACAATTAGAAAGGTTGGAGGAAATGAAGAGATTCCAATAAAAGTAAGAATAATAAGCGCAACCAACCAAGACCCTCTCCAGGCTGTAAAAGATAAAAAAATAAGGGCGGATTTCTACTACAGACTTGCAGTAATATCTCTCGATATTCCTGATCTTAAGGACAGAAAAGAGGATATTTCCAAGCTTGTTGATTCTTTCATTCTAAGTAATGCCTCTGTTCTTGGTAAACAAATATCTAAAATTTCGGATGAAGCTTATAACGTTCTTCTAGAACATAACTGGCCGGGGAACATAAGAGAGCTAAAACACGTAGTAGACCAGGCCCTCTATCTTTCGGATTTTAACGAAACCATCATAAACCCACATCATCTTCCAAAATATCTCTTTGCAAACTATTCAAAGAAAAAGTATATTTCCAAATATCTTAGCAAGCAAAAGGATAATCTTAAAGATACAATGAAGGATATTGAAAAGCAGATAATCCTTGATGCATTTGAAAATTCAGATAAAAACATTACCCAAACAGCACAGAAGCTTGGAATGACGAGACAGAACATGCAGCATAAGTTGAAAACTTATGGAATAAGATAATAAAATTTCCGATAATAAAAAAATCCAGTCTTGACTACAAGACTGGATTTTCATCTATATTTATTTCAATTATTCAACTAAACTATATTTTCTGATTTTTCATCACTGTTAATGCTTTTTTCTCCACTCTTGTCGAATACATTTAATACTATTACAGAAGTTATTATTATGGCTGTTCCTATGAGCCCGCTTCTGTCAACATAATAGCCATAGAAAGCTATATTTATACACAAGGTGACCACAGGAACCATATTGTTGAACACATTTGTAACAGTTACTCCTAGTCCCTTAATAGCCATAATATACAAGAAATAACTTATGCAGGCATTGAGAACAACAATTATTGCAAGATGGCTTGCTATAGGAATCGTTATACTTTCCATGGAAACAGGATATAGGATAATGAAGAAAAAAGAAGTCAAAACTGCTCCCATACCTTGAACCATTAGTATCTCTGCCATTTCATACCTGTCGTAGTATTTCTCCGATATGAAGCAGTATGCAACCCATGCGATCATTGAAATGAAAATGTAAACGTAGCCTGTAATGCTGTTTTTATCCATGGACATATTACCGGCACCAATTATGAAAAACACACCAATTATCGAACCAATAACACACAACAGCTTCAACCCGGTAAATCTTTTTTTAAATATGATTCGGTCTGCAAAAAGACAAGCTACTGGGATTAATGCCAGCAGAACTGTCACGATGGATGAATTAGTAGCCTTTATTGCTGTATTCGCAAGCACATTAAATAGAGTTAATCCAATAAATCCTGTAAATAAAAGGCTTAAGAAGTCATTGCCTTTTATCGAAAATGATTTCCCGAATAAAAAATTGTAAGCTGTCAATAAAATTGTTGCAAGCAAATACTGTACCGCCATTAATGTTCCTGGATGAAACACTTCCATAAGAACTTCCTTTGATACATAGCTCATTCCCCATATAAAAGATGCTCCTGCGGCCGCCAACAAGGCAATCATTTTTTCTTTATTCATATCATTCTCCAATTTCTAGCAATGTAAATCCGCTCTTTTCATCAATCTTTCTTTTTGCTTTACAGTCAAGCAGTTCAACAACCACTACTTCCATATACATCCAAACCTTAACTCCAACACGAGTACATCCTGTTATAGTATTATTTTCCCTTCCAGCTGCTGCATGGAGGTGAAGAATTGGTTTATTGTCTTCATCAAGAAATATGGTTCCAACTCCTACAGATTCGTGAATATCATCAAATTCATTTATGTTTAGAGGCATATTTTGCTTTATGTCCTTTCCATTTACAGGTCCCGATACCATCCTGCTTCCCTGGTCTACTCCTCCGAGAATATAAACCAATCCTGAATCTATTCCCTTTTCTTCTGCAAATTTTTCTATATCTTCTGGAATTACATCACCTTGTTCAAGTCTCAGTACAAATGTCCTTCCCTGCTTTACTTCAGTATATTTCATTTATTTCTCCTTTGTAACCAACACCCTAAATTATCAAATCGCCGATGAAAATATATTCATGCTTCCTGTTATATCAGTTGACATGCTCCACATATTTAGTTTCCAAATTAACATTCATATCACATTCCTCACAGCTCCTGTCAAATACATTAAGCACTATGACAGATGCTATTATTACTGCAGTTCCCAAAATACTTACAATACCTATCTCAACATTAAAGAATACCACATTAACAAACAAAGTCACAACGGGGACAATGTTATTGAATACATTGGTAACCGTAACGCCAAGCTCTCTAATTGCAACAATATAAAATGCAAAGCTTATGCAGGCATTAAGTATTATTAATATGAAAAAATGAACAAATATATCTGCATTAATTGTATTCAAATGTATAGGATGTATTATTAGATAGAAAAAGGTTGTTGAGAATGCTCCCAGACTCTGGACAAAGAGAATTTCCATTGAATCATACCTGCTATAAAACTTGTCTGAAATAAAGCAGAACACTACCCAGGCAAGAACTCCAATAATTGTATATAAATAACCTATTAAACTTCCGGAAACACTCATACCTCCCGAACCAATTACCATATATACTCCTATGAACGATCCCAGTATACATAAAACCTTAAGTTTCGTAAATTTTTTTTTGTACATTATCCTATCCACTAAAAGACATGCTATAGGTATCAAAGCCAGAAGAACAGACACAATGGATGAATTGGTTTCTTTTATTCCCATGTTGCAAAAAACATTGTACAAGTTTAGTCCAACTATACCTGTTCCAAAAAGGCTTATGAAATCCTTTCTTTTTATAGTGAATTTTTTTCTTATTAAAAAATTATATACACCTAATATCACAGATACACATAAAAGCTGAAATGCTATCAAAGATCCGGGATGAATATCGACAAGAAGTATCTCCTTGGATACAAAGCTGACTCCCCAGATTATGGATGCAATTGTTATAAACACAAATGCAATTATTTTATTTTTTTTCATAATCTCTCCCGATGTACAGATCCTACGTAACAGTTAATCCTGTATTTGACTAATTTTGTACATCAATTATCATTTAATTTACTTAATATTACACTCTTGATTTTGAAATAGCAATGATTATTTTATGCATCAGTCATTAGAATATATTATTGCTGTAATATTGTCTAATAGACCTTCAAAAAAGACAAAGATACGTAGATTTACGAGTCTTTGCCAAAGGTATATTTATCTAATGTTACTCTCACTTTATTCTTCTAAATGAAGTGAATACTTCAAGTTGACTACAGAAACAGATATTGACCATAGAAAGTTTACCTTGCTACAAATGAAAAAAAGTCTACATCCTTTTCCGGTGATATTATATATTTTATTACATCCTCATCCAAATGTTTCGGCATTGGTATAAACACAAGAATTCAATGTACATTTTCATCTTCATTTGCTTTTTTCAATTCCTCTATGAATTCATTCTGTGAAATATCTACGAGAACCCGCATTATGTGAAAAAATACCGGTAGAGAGTAGTTTTTGAAGAATAATTTCTCCCACAACTGCTAAAGAGCTGTTATGGGAGAAAAGAAAGGATAATCTATTTAATTATTTGTTTTCTTCGTTAAAATCATAGTCAACTTCGTGACCGTAAATTGTAAATCCAAGAGGTGTAAAGTATGAAGCTGTGATTTCAACAGGTTTAAGAAGTTGATGCTCTTCTGCAACTGAATTGAAAAAATCTAATTTTGTATCTGTGCATTCCCAACAATCGCCATACCAAGTATCAATAATGTTATGAATAACCTTGTGTACTAAATGTCCTTTGTATCCCATATTAATATCAGGATAGATAAGAAGGTTGTGTGTAGGAATAAGTACATCAGGGTGCATATCATCAGGATGAATTGGCTTATCGAGAGTAGTTACACCGTGGATTAATTTTTCCATATGTGCCGAACAAACAGCACCGATTTTAAAACCTTTATCAAATTGAGGGAAGTGAGGGTTTAAGTCGTTCATATGATGCTTCTCGAAAGAAGTATGAACCTCTCCGATCTTTTTAGGAGCACCACATATCCAACCTCTAAGTAATGAATAGTCTTTATTTACCCAAAAGTATACATATATTTTTGTTTCTTTGCCTTTAAATCTGCATCTAACTTCAATATAAGCTTCTGTGAAATTACAACGCTCGGGAAGTTCATATAAAAGTTCCTTATCTCTTTCAACAATAGACTCATATGAGTTAAAGTGAATTACACATCCTCCCGGATTTTCCAATGACAACTCAAAAGGATAAGGTAAAAATTGTTTTACTGCTTCAGGATCCGCTTTATAAACAACAACCATTTCTTCGCCACAAAAATGATATGGCGGTTCGCCTAAAACGTTGCCCTTTCCGTTTGGTGTTAAAGGATATGAATATCCTCCTTGTAATTTAGGTGTTTCCATTTTACCTTTTAAATCATAACCTGCTGCTAAATATTCAGCTCTAATTGGTGCCATAATATTTCCTCCTTACACTACAAATAGTGTTTACTTTCTAAATTGTACTTCGCTATTAAAGTATAGCTCCTTTACTGGCTGAACTAGCCAATTTTGCATATGTAGAAAGATATCCTTTAAGCTTCTTAGGCTTATAAGACCAGTTTTTAAATCTTTCTGCTATTTCTTCTTCTGTCAAATGAAGGTGTAAGTCTCTATTTTCAAAATCTATTGTAATCTTATCTCCGTCCTCTACGATTGCAATAGGACCTCCATCTGCCGCTTCCGGTGAAATATGACCTACAAAACAGCCGTTGTTTGTTCCTGAAAACCTGCCATCTGTAATTAGGGCTGTTTTTTCATCTAAGTGCTGACCCTTAAGGAGCTTGAGTGCTTTATACATTTCTCTCATTCCCGGGCCGCCTTTCGGGCCTTCGTATCTTATTACAATAACGTGACCTTCTCTTACCTTGTGCTGTAAAACAGCTTCGTTGCAAGCTTCCTCGGATTCAAAAACTATTGCCTCTCCCGTAAAGCAAGTGTGGCTTGTTGTATTGGGTTTTGCAACACCCGTGTCAGGTGCAAGGTTACCTTTAATAATTGATAAACTGCTTACTGTGGAAAACGGATCATCCAAAGGTCTTAATATTACTCTGTCGACTTCACCATATTTGTTTCTGAATCCATCAATATTTTCACCTATGGTATTCCCATCTACAGTCAAGCAGTCTAAGTTAAGCATTGATTTCATTTCCTTCATAACCTGAGGAACTCCGCCTGAATAATGAAAATCTGTAACATCATACTCAGATGACGGATTAACCTTTAGAAGTAAAGGTACCTTATTGTATGAAAGCTCATCTATTGTATCCAAAACAAAAGAAGTATCTATTCCTGCTTCATGCGCTATTGCCGACAAGTGTAAAACCGCATTTGTTGAGCCACCTATTGCCATAAGAACCTTAATTGCATTTTTAATGGATTCTTTAGTTATTATCTTGTCGACTGTAACATTTTTTCTTACAAGGTCAACTATGGTTTCGCCCGCCTTGAATGACGCTCTTATTCTATCGTTAAATACAGCAGGTATCATTGATGTGCCCGAAAGTGTCAGTCCTAAAACCTCAGAAAGACAGCACATAGTATTTGCCGTACCCATATATGAACAAGATCCACAAGT
>NZ_CEZJXU010000102.1:0-6558 GCF_983023055.1 Dethiosulfatibacter sp.
TTTCACTGATTCATATAGCGATGGAGTGGAAGCCAAAATCAAATCAGCATCTATGTTTATAATACTATTGTCTTGCATAGAATGAAGTTCAATATCAATGTTATCTTTAAATAGTACCTTTAATTGTTCACTATATCGATATGCACTTTCTCTGTCATATGACACGATAGCGATTCTCTTATTCATATTTACCTCTTAAATTATTGACTTTCAACTATATTTATTTTACATGACCAACTAATATCTGTCCATCTAAAGGTAATCAACTAAAAAATAACCGATCTGCGTCTATTACTTCCTCTCCAGAATCTTTAACACCCGTTATCCTAAGATCAGAAGATCCAACCATGAAATCCTCGTGTGCAATGGAGTCATTTTTACCATTTTTCACAAGGTCTTCCTTTGACATTGATTCTCCACCTTCTATGCAGATGGGATAAGCTTCTCCAAGTGCAAGGTGACAGGATGCATTCTCATCAAACAAGGTATTGTAGAAAAGGATATTCATTTCAGATATTGGAGAATGGTAAGGTACAAGAGCAACCTCTCCCAGATAACATGATCCCTCGTCAAGGTCTATAAGGCTTTTAAGAGCTTCCAGTCCATTCTTGGCATCATATTCAACTACCTTTCCAGATTCCAGCCTAAGCCAGAACTCTTCAATCAAAACACCATTGTATACCAAAGGCTTGGTGCTGTGAACCACACCATTTACTCCGTCCTTCTTTGGAAGTGTAAAGACTTCTTCAGTAGGAAGGTTGGCCATGAACTCAGTACCGTCCTTCATATATGATTGTCCACCCAGCCACAGATGCTTTTCTGGCAATTCTATATTAAGATCCGTCCCAAGACTATTTGAGTATTTAAGGTATTTGAAATGGTTTTCGTTAAGAAAAGCCATTCTTTTCTTTAAATTGTTCTTATGATCATCCCAGGCTGCAACGGGATCTTCCTTATCTATTCTGTTTGTCATAAAAATTGCATCCCAAAGCTTCTCTACGGCATCTTCTTCAGAAAGGTCAGGGAATACTTTCTTCGCCCAAGCCTTGGTAGGAGCAGCAGCCACACACCATACATTCTTGTCAGACATGAGTCTTTCACGATATTCCTTAAGATTTTCACCAAAGGTTCTGTTTGTCCTCATGATCTTGTTCTGATCGATTCCCTTCAATATATCAGGATCACTTCCTGCAAGCCTTATATAGCATGCATCCTTTCTTACAGTTTCAAGATAAAACATCTTCCTGTATTCCGGTATCTCATCAAAGACATCATCAGGTGCATATTCATATTTTGATCTGCCAATACGCTCGTCAATCCAGTTCGGTACAACTTCCCTTGCACCTTCCTGGTATGCCATTTCTGCTATCATTTCCACAAATTCGTAATTTTCAACAGGTGCAGAAATTACACAAATCTGATTTTTTTTAATATTTACTCCAGTTTTTACAATAAGACGTGCATATTTTTCCAAATTCAATTTATCCATTAAAACTACCTCCTTCATTTATATTTATATCATATCACAAATCATCAATTTAATTCTTTGCATTTTCGTAAAACCATTTGACAAAAGGCTTACGTTAATGTAAAATTCATAGAGTAATAAATAACGCATATATAAACTTTCATATGCGGAAATCATGCACCTGTAGCTCAGACGGATAGAGCAGTGCCCTCCTAAGGCATGTGCCGGAGGTTCGACTCCTCTCAGGTGCACCAATTACAGCGGTTCTAGTCAGTATTTGACCGCAACGCTGACCGCAACCGCATTATAAAATAATAGACTACACGTACAGATTAAGCCTCTATCGTCCGCGATGAGGTTTTTTGTTTTTTGAATAAAAAAGAGCCTATGTAGTTAGGCTCTTGAATAATTCATTCTGCTTATTCGCTGTCGCAATTTTCTGATCTTCAGTAACTAGTATATAAATACTCAACGATACATCAATAGTAGAATGCCCCATCCAGTATTGCACCTGCTTAATATCTGCACCTTCCTCAAACATCCTTGTCGCAAATGTACGTCTCAACTCATGAAAAGTAATCTTCGTGACTCCAGCCAGCTCACATACTTCCTGATGTTTTCTCATTACATTCCTTGCACGTAAGGGAGTACCAACGGATGTGCAAAATGCCAGTCCTGATTTATTAAAACTGCTCCCCGCTCGTCTCATAGCCGTTTCCTTCTGCTGGATCTTATGCTTTTTGAGTACCTCACTAAGCATCTCCGGGATAGGTAATTTTCTTTTTCCTGCCTTAGTTTTAGGAGGTTGAACAACAGTCTCATAGTGATATTCACTTACATCTTCTGGATCATCAAATATCTTTACATGTTCATAACTTTCAACAACATTGATTACTCCCTTTTTCAAGTCAATATTCTTCCACTTAAGGGCTACAAGCTCTCCTTCCCTCATACCTGTAAATAGTGCAGTCAGGTATAGAGCTTTAAGTTTTTCACCTTCCAGTTCAGCCATGTATTTTTTCTGCTCGTCTCTGCTAAAAACCTGCAGTTCCTTGCTGTTTTTAAGGCTCTTGGGTATTATTACATTATCCATTGGATTTTTCCACAGCAAATCATTTGATATAGCCAATCTGAAAAACTGGTTAAGGAGCTCATATACTTTCTTGATTGAACTATCCACTAGCGTTCCGGTTTTATTATTCAAAAATCTCTGAATGTGATAAGGCTTGATGTCTTTCAATTTCATAGCTCCAACCTTATCTTCAGATACATGCACCCGATAAACCGATTCTTTCCTCTGGAAGGTACCAGGTCTTATTGTAGGCTTTATATAGTCAAACAGACAAATACTTCCCCATTGTTTCAATGTCATATTTTCACTCTTAATATATCCATCGTTAAGATGCATATTTCTCTGCAGTCCAACAACTTTCTTATGCACTTCTTCTCTCGACTTAGCATACAAATATTTTCTTTTTAAAGATCCATCAGGATTGTTACCTATGGTTATTATTCCACACCAACGTCCATCTGGTCTTTCATATATTGTTCCTTCACCATTTGCATTTCTTTTCTTCTTTTTCTCCTTAGATTTAGGTCTAGCCATGTCCTCACCTCCTAAAACATGATAATTAAATAAAATTCATCTACTAACAACATTTTAGCATAAAAATTCTACTTTCCTTTATTCTTCTCACTCTTACGCATTCTTTCAATCATTGCTTTTATAAATTCTATATCTTCAGTATCCATATCTTGTGTTGCCTCAATTAGTGCTTTTATCTCTGGATTTTTTGATATTTTTCCCAATATTTCATTAATTTCATCATTTGTATATACTTTTTCATTGGAATTGTCTTTAACATCAAGTTTTGAAGACTTATTTAATTCTTCCTCACTTAATAAAAAACCATTTCTGTATGTGTAGCGTATATATTCTGACAAATCATTACTTTCATCAATAATAACAAGACTATTACTGACATCAAGTGATACTTTTCTAATATCCGCATAATCTTTTTTAAAACCATATCGGTTGCCATCATAAAACTGAAAATGACCATAACCATTTGAATCCAATCCTACCTGCTCATAAATCATATACGCAAACTCGTATAATTCAATATCACTAAGAGTTTCATTCCTCTCAAATTTATTTATTAGATTCAAAGCATACTCTTTTATTTCACTAGTTAATTCTTCAGTATTATCACTTTTTATGTAAATAACTATCTTTAAATTATTTATAATATTCATAATAATAGTTTGTTTATCTGGGTGATCCAAAGCATCCTCTAAAGCAGCTATATTAACAGAATGAGTAAATTCTTTATTATTTTTGAATGGATATGAACCTAATAAATAATTTATATTAACATCGAAATAATTTGCAATCAATTCTAATGTTTTGAAATCAGGTTCTCTATTTCCATTTTCATACATACTAACTGCACTCTTTGAAATTCCAAGTACACTCGCTAAATATTCTTGCGTTATATTGCTATCCTTTCTTAACTTCTTTAATCTACTAGAAAATTTATTCAAATTATTCACCTCTTTTATCATTATACACATATCGTGATATGCTTTCAACAACAATCTACACAAAACGTGTTGACATCAGTACACGATTCGTGTAGAATGATATTGAACACGATTCGTGTATCAAAGGTGGTGAGATTATTGAATAAAATGCTTATTGGAGAAAGATTAATACAATTAAGAAAAGGGAAAACTCAAGAAGAAATTGCAAAATCAGTTGGTTTATCAGTTTCTGCAATTAGAATGTATGAAAGTGGTCATCGTATTCCCCGTGATGAAATCAAAGTAAAAATAGCTGATTATTATGGACTATCCGTACAAGAAATTTTTTTTGACAATCAGGTACACTAAGTGTGTATAAATATTTAATGGAGGTAAAAATGCAGAATTATGAAATTATTGATACTACGGGAATTAAATGCTACACACCAAAAGATGTTATGCAAATTTTAAAGATAAGCAAACCTCAATCATATCGTCTGTTTAACAGCAAAGTGCAAGGTGAAGAATTCCCTAGTTTTAGATGTGGAGCATCTTGGAGAATAACGGTTACCGATTTCAATCATTGGTTAAACCAAAAAAGACAAATCGTATAAAACAGGAGAAAAGACAAATGAGTAAAAATAAAAACAATAAAAAAATTCTATACTTAGAAGGATTGATCAAAAATCTTAACGAGCACATAAAAGTGTTAAAGGATGAACTTGAAAAAAAAGGTAAAGTGTTGGATTGTTCTAAAAATCTAGTTCAAGAATTAACTAATGATATTAATGATTTGACCGATGAGAACCAGGCATTGAAAGATGTTGTTTCATATATGGCCATAGAAAAATACAAGTGTTAAGAGGTGAATAATGGGTGATTTTAAAGCAACTAAACTCGCATTGAGATTGATAAAAAATGATGCAGTTAGGAAGTATTGTGGCCTTGATCAAAATCCACTATCAGTTGAAAGAGAGGCCGTGTTGGTAAATGATTTAATAGATAAAATCAAAGAAATCGATGTAAGAAACAAAAAAAGAGAGTCATATAGAATATTGGATAAGGTAATTTAATTCATAATAATGGCTGCTACAAAAGTGAAATGAATTCGAAATATTCACGTATGAGTATTTAGGAGGTAAATATATGTTAACGCTGAATAACTACATAGTTGACGAATACATTAGAAGGGAAAAAGAAAGTAACTTTGATTGTTGGGAGTTCTACTGGCAACTAAGTACATCAGCATCTAGCATCATTTTAGGAGCCATAGAAAGTAATGTCAATAGACCCTCAATGAAAACATTTAACAGAATAAATGATGTTAAAAATTTAATTAAAAAGGAAAAAGAAGCTCAACAACTACTCAACATGATAGTAACTGCAGAGACTGAGTATTTAGATCCATACAGGGAAAGAACGGGAGGAAAACTATGCATGAAGTAAATCAAAAACATTTATTAGAAGCTATGGAGATCTTTATTGAAATATGCAATGAAAATAATTTCGAGGCAAGACTAGTAAAAACAATTGATATAGTTAGAAATAAGCCTGAAATTTCTAAAATTGCAGTTGAAGTGGTTCATTTCATACAAGGTATTGGTAACGGTAGAATCAAAAAATTCTACTATGTTTTTAGGAATAACCATGACCTGATTGGATCATATCAAATTGTATTTGCTAAAAATATTATAGAAGCTAGCGAACGTATGCAAATGGTTTATGGAGATGATTATTTAAAATTTTGTATTGAAAACGAGAGGTTTTATGATATTCCAGATGAATTGATACGTGAGTGCAAGTTAGATCCAATTTATGTATTGGAGAATAAAATTTAAAGGAGAATGATACATGACAGAGAAAAATGATGCATAAGCTAGAAGGTGATTAAATGGCAAAACTTGAGAAAGGATATACTAAAATTGATGATGAGATTCTTGAAAACATGGCCATAACGAAATTAAATGGCACTCAATTTAGGATAATATTATTAGTTTGGCGATGCACGTATGGTTGGCAAAAAAAAGAACATGAGATGTCATTAGGATATCTATCGAAAGCAGCAGGTATTCATAAACAACAAGTGAAGAAAGAAATCGATAAACTGATTAAAGAAGGTGTCTTGATAGTAACTCAAGAATCGACGTATACGAAACCAAGAACAATAGGGTTTAACAAAAAATACATACAGTCAACTAATACAACTACAGTAAGCAAATTGACTGACCCTACAGTAAGCAAATTGACTGACCCTACAGTAAGCGAATTAGCTTACCAAAATAAAGATATTAATAAACAATATAAATACAATGCTGTTTTTGATTATTATTTAACTTTGGATCTAGTAAAACATAGGTCATATTCTAATGCAATGAAAACTTCTATGAAGAAAGCGGAAAAAGAATTGAGTATTGATGCTGAGCAAATGAAAAGAATGCTTAAAAGACACAAAGAAAAAGTAATTTCATCTGCCAAGTCAAAATATCCAGTTAAGGCAAGACCGTTGCATGTGTTTTTTGGTCAGAAGAAAGTAGGCAGCTCTAACCTTATTTGCTCAGATTACCTTG
>NZ_CEZJXU010000103.1:0-4508 GCF_983023055.1 Dethiosulfatibacter sp.
TAAGGACGTAAATAGCTGTCGAAGAAACGGAAATATAATGAATATTGATTGGAGGAAATATATGAGCAAAAAAGTTGTAGTATTTGGAATGTCGGTGTTGACAGAAATGATTTGTCGAGAGGTTGCGGATCATGATGATTTTGAGATTGCAGCAATAACAGTTGATAGAGCATATATGAAAACGGATAATTACAAGGGTTTTCCTGTCATTGCATTTGAGGACATAGTAAACAAATATCCACCTGAGAAATTTGATATGCTGGTGGTCTATACCAGCCAGGAAAACATGAGATTGAAGGAGAAAATATATAACAGGGTAAAGGATAAGGGTTATAGTCTGAGAAACTACATCAGTCCCAAGGCTGACTGTCATAGTGATCTTGAAATGGGAGTTAATAATATCATTATGGCCCACGCATACCTGGGCTTTCATGGGAAAATGGGTGACAATAATTTTATAAGACAGAAGGTTTATCTTGGACATGATTTTGTTATGGGAAGCCATAATACAATAGCTCCCGGGTGTAGGATTGGAGGACATTGCATATTTGAGAGCCATATATATATTGGTCTTGGTGCAGTTGTAAACAATATGTTGAAAATTTCAAAGGATACTCTTGTAGGTAGCGGAGCGGTTGTAATCAGGAATACTGAAGAATGCTCCGTCAATGTAGGTAATCCTAGCAGGGTAATAAGATACTTTGAAAGGTAATATGAAAGTTGGGATAATGCAGCCTTATTTCTTCCCATATATTGGTTACTGGCAGCTAATTAATGCAGTTGACAAGTTTGTGATTTATGATGATGTGAATTATATTAGACGAGGCTGGATTGCCAGAAATCACATATTGATAAATGACGAGGCTGGATGGATTAATATCAGTGTTAAAAAAACGGGAAGAGAATCCCTTATAAATGAAGTCGGAATGTTTGATTATTATACAGACAAGGTAAAAATAATGAAGAAGTTAGAACGGACTTATGGGAAAGCACCATTTTTTCATACCGTCTATCCTGTTATTAAAAGCATAGTAGACAAGGATGGGAGCAATCTGGCTGATTATCTTGTTTTTACTATAAAAAGAATATGTTGTCATTTAGGTATTGAAACTGATATTTTGATTTCATCGGCTATGGACAAGAACGACTCCCTGAAAGGTCAGAATAGAATTATTGACATTTGTAGCAAACTGGGAGCCAGTGAGTATATAAATCCTATTGGAGGATTATCCCTTTATTCTTGGGAAGACTTTAATAAGTCAGATATTGACCTTGGATTCATAAAATGTAATGACATTAAGTACAAGCAGTTCAATAAAAGTTTTGTTCCAAATCTTTCGATTATAGATGTTTTGATGTTTAATTCACCTGAAAAGCTAAATGAAATGATTGATGATTTTAGAATTGTCAGTCCGATTTCTTAAAGTAGTTCAAGAGTTTTTCATAACATGCAAATATCTTTAGAATAGAAAACTTGATTAGTTTTGATTTTTTTCTGTTCCATGAAAGTTTTTTTGAAAGTTCTTTAAATGTATTGGATTTGTTGTAAAAAGGATTGGATAGATATTCTATACCATAAAGAATTTCTGTTTTTATTTCTTCGATGGTTTTTTTGTGTTCATATTCTGTGAATTCATCAAAGGCGTCATATAGATTTATGTCTTTTTTTAGCATGATTATCTTTTTTTCTATAAGGTTCGGACCGGAATACAGCGTTCTGGTCCAAGATCCCTTTGCACCCAGCCTGTATACAGACATAGGTTCGTTAATATAGTAAACAGGACCAAGGGAGGAAAGATAAAGATCTGAAGCCATATCACCTATGTGAGCATTTTTATGCCACTCCGGAAGATTCATCATGGAGGTTTTTCTATAGACCTTTGACTGAGTAGGGATACCTCCGCCTGCGATTCTGATTATGTCACTGGCATTGTGGATACCACTTGTGTTGAATGGTTTAAAACGGGTTCCGGCTGGAATTCCTCTTGAAGTAACAACTTTTGCAGAATGAAAGCAAAGGGACAGTTCAGGGTTTTTCTCCATTATGTCAATCTGTCTTTGGAGTTTGTGCCGATCTGTCCAGTAATCATCGCCTTCGCATACTGCGATATATTTCCCTCTGGCGTTTTTTCTTATGTTTCTAGCATTCTTCCTGGTTCCTAGATTTTGTTCGTTTGCAAACAACCTTATTCTGCCGGGATTTTTTAGTACAAGTTTTTCAACAATTTCTCTTGTGTTGTCCGTACTGCAGTCTTCTCCAATTAGAATTTCATATGAGAAGTCTGTTTCTTGCATTAAGAATCCATTTATAGCCTTGGATATGAATTTTTCGTGGTTGTAGGTAATACAGCAAATACTTACAAGTGGGTTGTCAAGATGTTGTTTGGCGAGCATTAGAATTCTCCTGGATTATGGATTTTTTTATTAGGCTAGTATATAGTATAGAGTATAAATATTTTAATGTAAATAGACTGGAGGATTTATGAAAATACTTGTAACCGGTGGAGCTGGCTTTATAGGATGCAATTTTATAGATTATATGATAAATAAATACAGGGATTATGAAATTACTTGTTTTGACCTTTTGACCTATGCAGGAAAAATGGCAAACCTTGACAGGGTGGCGGACAATGACAGGTTCAAATTCATAAAGGGTGATATTTCCGATTCGAATACAGTTGACCAACTGTTCAAGGTGGGTGGCTTTGACATTGTTGTAAACTTTGCAGCTGAATCCCATGTTGACAGGTCCATTGAGGATCCTGGAATCTTTATAAGGACAAACATAATGGGTACTCAGGTTCTTATGGATGCATGCAGAAAATATGGGGTAAAAAGATTTCACCAGGTGTCAACAGACGAGGTATATGGAGATTTTCCCATTGATAGAAAGGACCTTCTTTTTACTGAAGAGTCTTCCTTGAAACCGTCATCACCCTATTCGGCATCGAAGGCTTCTGCAGACCTTCTTGTTTCTTCCTACCATAGGACTTTTGGCCTTGATGTTACCATATCCAGGTGTTCAAATAACTACGGTCCATACCAGAACAAAGAGAAGCTTATACCTCTTATGATTACCAATGCTTTGGAAGGAAAGAGGCTTCCGGTATACGGTGAAGGTAGGAACATAAGGGACTGGATTCACGTATTGGACCACTGTGTTGCCATAGACTTCATCATTCACAAAGGGAAGTCGGGAAGAATTTATAATGTTGGAGGTAGTTGTGAGAAGTCAAATATTGAGGTTGTTGAAACAATATTAAGGGAGCTTGGAAA
This sequence comes from Dethiosulfatibacter sp., assembly GCF_983023055.1. Lineage (NCBI taxonomy): Bacteria > Bacillati > Bacillota > Tissierellia > Dethiosulfatibacter > Dethiosulfatibacter sp. The sequence goes on from NZ_CEZJXU010000103.1 coordinate 3,277, forward strand.
AAGCCATGATTTAATAGAATATGTTAAGGACAGACCAGGTCATGATTTGAGGTATGCCATAGATTCTACAAGGATTGAAGAAGAGCTAGATTGGAAGGCCGATATGGATTTTGAAAAAGGTATCAGGGATGTCATAAAGTGGTATCAATTTCTCCTATGAAATTTTCTTGTTTTGGTGTATAATATCTGTGAGTTTGAAACGGCGTTTTAAACAATGGATTATCATATATAATATCGGGAGGATATTCATGAAAGGAAAAGAATTAAGATCAAGTGTGCTTCTTCTAATCACTGCTGCAATATGGGGATTTGCTTTTGTTGCACAGAGGGTGGGAATGAAGCATATAGGACCCTTTACCTACAGCGGAGTAAGGTTTGCCCTTGGAAGCCTGTCATTGCTGCCCATCATATTTTTCATGAATAGAAGGGAAAAAGGAAAGGAAGAGAACCGTAGGAAGAATGAGAGAAGGGATGTAATGAAATACGGTGCTATAGTCGTGCGATATTTTGGAAAAGCCACCAAGTGCTATAGCAGGAAGCATACTGTTTTTGGCAGCATCCCTCCAGCAGGTTGGTCTTTTATACACCACTGCAGGAAAGGCTGGTTTCATTACAAGTCTTTATATAGTAATAGTACCTATCATAGGCATAGTTCTTAAGCATAAGGCAGGACTCAATATCTGGGTAGGTGCCATTGTTGCTGCCGTTGGACTGTATTTTCTTAGCATAAATGAGAATTTCACCATAGAATTCGGTGATTTTCTTGAACTTGTAGGAGCCGTTTTCTGGGGTCTTCACATAATTGTAATAGGAAGCTTTGTGTCAAAGGTTGATGCGGTAAAGCTTTCGGCGGCACAGTTTGCAGTATGCGCCATATTGAGTCTTGTTGCCGCTTTCATGTTTGAGGATGTCAATATGGAAGGTATATCTGCAGCAGCAATACCTATTCTCTACGGTGGACTCATATCTGCAGGCATAGCATATACTCTTCAGGCGGTTGCACAGAAAAGTGCCAAGGCATCCCATGCAGCAATAGCCTTAAGCATGGAGGCAGTTTTCGCAGCCATTGGTGGGATATTGTTGTTGGGTGAAACATTACCTCTTAGAGGGTATATGGGATGTTTGTTGATGCTTGCAGGAATGCTCATATCACAGGCTGACAATTTCAAAAAAAGGACAAGAAATGCTCTGGACAAAGCTGGAGAGCAATAAAAATTAACTAATGGAAGTAA
>NZ_CEZJXU010000103.1:4518-6398 GCF_983023055.1 Dethiosulfatibacter sp.
CGTTGGTGTTATGCGGTTAAGGAAATTTTCATTCGCGCCTTGATAAATGTTTACACATTTAACACAGCGTAGCTACTTTCTTGGCAAGTTCAGGAAAGTTAGAATATGCATAACCCCTTGAAGCATTGGTGTTATGTATGTAAGGAAACTTTCCTTCACGCCTTAATAAATGTTTACACATTTAACTTAGCATAGCTACTTTCTTGGCTTTAAGTTTTTTAGCTACTACTTCTGCAGCTTTTATTAGTGGGTATCCAGCAGGTGATGCAGTAAGCATTGGCTGAGTACCTATTTGAGTTACAAGAAGATCATTTATTGTCATGTTGTTTTGGATTGCTACACCTATAACATTTGTAAGTTCTCCTGTGCTTGTGCCTCCCATAACTTCTCCACCAAGGATTACTCCTGATTGTTCGGATACGATAAGCTTAACTTTTTCCTTGTGTGCTCCAACAAGTTTTCCTGGATGACGGTTCATTCCAGTGAATTCTCCAGTTACAATCTTGAATCCTTCATTTACAGCAACTTTTTCTATTAGTCCTGCAACTCCAAATCCTGTGTCGCCTATGCATGTTGAATAGATTCCAATGGTTCCCTTGAATGCGCTGAATGTGTTAAGGTCATAAAGGTTTAATCCTGCTATTCTAGCTTCTGTACATGCTGTTGATGCGAGCATTGTTTTACTGAGCTTTCCAGTTGAGAAACATACTTTTTCAGCACAGTCTCCTGCTGCATATACATCTTGTGCGTTGGTTCTTCTATACTGATCAGCTTTGATGAATCCAAAATCATTAAGTTGAAGACCCATGTCTTTTGCAAGTGATGTATTAGGCATGTATCCAAGAGAAAGGATTACTGCATCTGCTTCCATTGTTGATCCGTCTGCAAATTTCACAGATTCAACTTTTCCATTTCCAAGTATTTCCTGGATCCCGCAGCCTGTTTTAACATTTACTCCTCTTTCAACAAGCATATCGCCTGCCTGTGAAGCAAACTCATCATCGAAGGTAGCGCCTAGAACATTTGGAAGTATTTCAATCAAGGTTACATTCTTGTCTTTTTTATTCATTTCATCGGATACTTCAACACCTATGAAGCCCGCTCCTACAACTACTATATTTTTGAAGTTTTCAAACTTCTTGTGAAAGGCATCAAGATATACTTTATCCTTAGGGATTGTGAATACATTATCAAGTTCTGTACCCTTCAGCCATTTAGGAACTGAAGGTATGGAACCTGTTCCCATGATAAGCTTGCCGTATGAATATTCTTCACCGTTTTTTGTCTTGCATGTCTTTGCTTCGGTGTCTACAGAAACTACTTCGTCGATTACAATATCTACTCCAAGACCTATAAGTCCAGCATCGGGAAGAATGTTGTTATCGCTGGTATCAACGGAACCAAAGATATAGGGGATACCGCAAGGTATCATAACTTTTTCTTCTTTTCTAATTACAGTTACACTTTTTTCAGGGTTGTTTGACTTTGCAGTCATTCCAGCAACAAGACCTGTTGCACTTCCACCAATTACCAATACATCTGTTTGAATCATAATAAACCTCCACTCGTTATTGAGGTAGTGTGATAACGTTATTCCCCACTACCTTGTTAAATTTTTATTAAACTCATGATAACAGTATATACCCGTAAATATAATAACGGGTATAAGTTTTTATAATGTTACATTATAATTCGTTGTCATAGCAACAAACCAACAATATTCCATATATTATTGACAATAATTGTAGGAGCTATATAATATAATGATAGTTTCATGAATAAACTTAACTATTCTTTTAAGAAAAAAGGAAGTTTAATGCAAAAATAAGTTTCGTAATAATGTATGGAAGCAGTATACAGTTGAAGCGTCTATATACTGC
>NZ_CEZJXU010000104.1:0-6378 GCF_983023055.1 Dethiosulfatibacter sp.
TGCATTGAATACAGTAGTTTCACTGGTGAGGATAGATCCCGACAAGGCGAGGGACTTGATAATCAATCTTTCAGATTTTATGAGGTACAATATAGAAAACTCATTGAAACTTATAGATATTGAAGAGGAAATAAGCCATGTGAAATCCTACGTAAGCATTGAACAGGCAAGATTTGGGGATAGGGTAAAAATAGAATATGACATTGACTATAGTATGGATATAAAGTTGCCGATACTCATTATACAGCCTTTGGTAGAAAACTCAATCAAACATGGAATGAGGGTGAATACTACTGCAGAGGAAAACAGGAAGATAAAGATAAAGGTATCCGTATCCAAGAGTATTTTTGATTCAGCTTTGGTATCTGTCGAAGACGATGGAATAGGCATTCCTCTGGAAATAATAGACAAGATTGAAAATGACAATATGGATGACAATAACATAGGACTGTCAAATGTACACAACAGGTTGAAGCTGATTTATGGTGAAGGTCTTGAGATTGAGCGACTAGACAAAGGTACACGGATATCATTCAAGATACACCAGAATAAAAATGAAGAATTCATAAGAACAGGAGAAAAGTATGAACTGTTTAATAATTGATGATGAAAAGCCTTCAAGAGAAGAGCTAAGGTATTTTATAGAAAATCATTCAGCAATAAATATACTTAGAGAATTTGAAAACTCCATCCAGGCTCTTAAGTATCTTCAGGAAAGTAAAGATGTGGATGTGATTTTTCTCGACATAAACATGCCAAATCTTGACGGGATGGAACTGGCTAGGATAATCCACAGGTTCAAGGTGAAGCCGGAAATAGTTTTTGTTACTGCATATAAGGAACATGCTTTGGATGCCTTTCAGGTTGAAGCATATGATTATCTGCTAAAGCCTTATTCCAGGGAACGGATAATCGGACTCTTAGCAAAGCTTGAAGAAAAGGGTGTAACTGATGAAGTAATTAGTAGTTCCTCGCATGTTAACAAGTTATCCCTTGCAAATGGCGACAAAATTTTGGTACTTAACTTCACTGAAATACTTTTTATCAAGGCTAATGAGAGAAAAATCAACGTTTACTACGGAGATAATGAAATGTTTACTGCCAATGTGAAAATATCGGAAGTCATGTTGAAACTTGGGGATACCTTCTTCAGGACCCACAGATCATATATAGTAAACACTGAAAAAATAAAGGAAATTGACATGTGGTTCAATAACACCTATCTTCTCTCTGTACATGGAATTGATGAAAAGGTTCCTGTCAGTAGAAGCTTTGTGAAGGAATTCAAGAAAATAATGAAAATATAAGAATTATGACATAGTAAGTAAATGGAGATGCAACTCATGTAGTTGCATCTCTTTTTGTGTGCAGTTCATGTAGAATTCCATGCATCTCGTGCAGAAATACTCATTCCATTAACAATGAGTGGTAATATTCAGCTATGGAGGATGGTCATATGAATTATAAAACATATCTGGAAAACGTTTCTGAAAAGCTCAGCTGCAATTTTGATTTCATGGAAAACAAGGGTTTTGAAGGAATATTATTCGACCTTGCCGCAAAATCACACATAAGAAATGAAAAATATATTGTGGCAAAAAAAGCTGTCATATACGCATATGAAAACAATGAATACTGTTTTTTTAAGACTATGGATGAAGTGAGATCCAATGATGTGAACAGTGTTTTCGATACAATCAAAAAAGTATCAGATGACTTTGTAGTAGCAAGTGATGAGCACATGTCAACAACCTTTACTGGAATTATAATTACAGAAAAGCCTGTTGATGCAGATACTGTAAAAATGGTTAAAAAACTAAAATATCAAAAAGCATACAGGTTGGGTTTTCACGGTTGGTGTTCCATAAGGATTATTATAGTTGAACTGGATTCCAAGAAAGTAATATCAAGTCGTGAGGCTAAAAAAGTCAGTAAATTTTATGAAGCTGAGCAACAGAATCAGGGTAGTCTTGCCTTGAAGCAATAACAATTTAATGGGCGAAACTTATTTCGGCCTTAAATAAAAAAATATTTTATGAGGAGGAAACACAGTGTCATTAATTTTAATTATTATTGCAATTGTCGTATTTTCAATCGCCTATGTAACATACGGGGCATGGCTTTCCAAGAAATGGGGAGTAGATTTATCAAAAAAAACACCGGCTCATGAATTTGCCGATGGGGTAGATTATGTACCTGCTAAAGTACCTGTTCTAATGGGTCATCACTTTGCATCAATAGCAGGTGCAGGACCGATTATAGGACCAATTGTCGCTGCTATGTTTGGATGGTTGCCGGTGTTTTTATGGCTTATTGTAGGATCAATATTCTTCGGAGGAGTACATGATTATGGTTCATTATTCGCATCTATTAGACATGATGGAAAATCAATATCATATGTAATAGAACAAAATATTGGAAGGACAGGAAAGAAACTTATTTCAGTATTCTCATGGTTAACACTTGTTCTTGTTATTGCAGCATTTGCAAATGTCATTGTAAAAACATTTGTAGCCGTTCCATCAGTAGCGACAATATCAATACTATTTATATTTTTAGCAATAGCATTTGGTATTGCAGTAAATAGAATGAATGTCCCATTAGTTCCAGCAACTATTGTTGGAGTAGCACTTCTGGGAGTTTGTATATGGTTTGGACTCAACAATCCGATAACTCTTTCTTTCAATAGCTGGTATGCAATAATTCTTGTCTATATATTTATAGCATCTGTTGCACCTGTTTGGATTCTTCTACAACCAAGGGATTACTTGAATTCATACATACTCTATGCCATGATTGGTGGGGCTGTATTGGGATTACTTGTTTATAGACCCAATCTTGAACTTCCTGCAGTAACAGGATTTACAGTAAACGGAAGTATGATGTTCCCCATTCTCTTTGTAACAGTAGCATGTGGAGCAATATCAGGTTTCCACTCGCTGATTGCATCTGGAACATCTTCCAAGCAGGTAGATAGAGAAGGGGATGCAAAAATTATTGGTTACGGTTCAATGCTTATAGAAGGAGTACTTGCAGTAATTGCACTTATTACAGCAGCATACATTGGAGCTGATAAATTTGGTGAATTAATGAGTGCTGGTGGACCGGCAAATGTATTTGCAGATGGAGTTGGACAGTTTATGACAGGCTTTGGAGTTTCAAAAGCGGTAGGTAAATCATTTGTTTCCCTTGCAATTTCAGCATTTGCGCTTACATCTCTTGACTCAGGTACTAGAATAGGTAGATTCATATTCCAAGAATTCTTTGACAATTCAGATTCGGAGACAGGCAAGAAAAGTAACTCGATTCTTACAAATAAGTATTTCGCAACAATAGTTACAGTAGCTTGTGGAGCCATTATGGGAATTGCAGGATATGAAAAGGTTTGGCCAGTGTTTGGTACTTCAAACAATCTTCTTGCATCAATAGCACTGCTTACTCTTGCAACATGGCTTAAAAAAGAGGGCAAGGATAACAGGATGATTACTATTCCTATGACATTCATGTTCTTGGTAACTATGACTGCAATTGTACTTCTGGTTAGGACAAATCTATTGGCAGGAAATCTCTTCCTTGCGGGTATAGGAGTACTATTGTTTGTGATGGCCATTGTATTAATTAAGGAATCATGGTCTACACTAACAGGAAAAACACCGGTATCGAATACAGGCAAGAAGGCATCAGGAAACTAATTATTAATGAAATAAGGTGAAATATGAATATAATACTGACTAATAAGGCAAAACTATATCTGAAAAAAAAGAATGATAGAACAGTTACCATTGATTTGTTTGTTGCGAATAGCTGCATAGAAATTGCCGAAGCTACTGTATCAGTGGGGAAACCATTGGAGAGCATTGAAAAATTCAACATGTTTAACAGTGATGGATATTCGGTATATATCTTCAAAGGAGTCAATGTAAAGGAAAGTGGACTAGTAATAAATGCAAAAAATATTCTTGGTATGAAATTTCTCGACATTGAAGGTGTTAAATTATTCTAAAGAAAGACAATATTATATTTCATAATTAAAGAGAACTCGCAAGAGTTCTTTTTCTTATATGATTTTTTTGATTTGAAATTCCAAGGAAAATAAATGAATGAACATAAGTTCTTAAACTCTCTTGAGAGCTGGATTTCACAGGTAAAACTAAGGAGAAAGAAAAAAACAAAAAATAAAATAAAAAAACTTGAAACACTGTTTCAAGAATGCTATAATAAAACTACAGACTGGAGGTGACGAATTGAAGGAAGAATATAATTACATAACCATGATAGACAGAGCGGTGGGTATTATGGAGGCAATATTTGAATCCCATAAATCATTGGGAGTTTCTGAAATTTCTCAGGAACTGGATCTTCCTAAGGCTACAGTCTACAGAATTCTCATTACCCTTGCAAAGGGAGGCCTTGTTACTAAAATGCACGGCACTGAGAAATACACTCTTGGTGGTAAGTTCATTAAGTACAGCGAGAGAGTAAAAGAAGACATCAACATACATTCTGTGGCAAAACCTTATATGGTAGAGCTTGCAAACGAGCTTGAAGAAACTGTAAATATTGCAATCGACTACGAAAATGCTGCCTTGATAATCGAAAGAGTCAAGGGAGAACAAACAAATCTTGTATCCAAACTTATACCTGTTGCACCATATAACTGTTCTTCGTCGGGAAAGGTATTCCTTTCACATAAGTCGGAAGATGAAATAAATGAGTATTTCGACAAGGGAAAAGCGAAGAAGAGAACAATCAAGTCTGTATATAAACAGGAAGATTTTATGCAACAGAGAAAAACAATTTTGAAAGATGGATATTCCATCGATGACGAAGAATATGATTATGGACTTTACTGCATGGGAAGACCCGTTTTTGGAATAGCCGGAGAAATTCTAGCAGTTATAAGTGTTACAGGACCTAAAAGCAGACTTCAATACAGGGGTTTGGACATGATTAGGGAGAGACTTTTTGACACTGTCGCAAAGATAGAAAAGGAAGTCAAGGACCTGGGAATAATTGAATAAACATACAGTGCCTGCATAAATATAAAAAACCCTTGACATTTGAAATGCTGTTTCATAAAATAGGAGTATAAAGATGAAAGAGGTGTTTTATGAAACCAATTAACGTTAACAATGAAATAGGTAATTTGAAAAAAGTATTATTGCACAGACCAGGACAAGAACTAAATAATCTTATGCCGGAATATCTTGAAAGACTACTGTTTGATGATATCCCATACTTGAAAATAGCACAGGAAGAACATGATGCATTTGCAAAGGTTTTAAAGAACAATGGAGCAGAGGTTGTCTACCTTGAAGATATGGCAGCAGAATCACTTTTTGACTGCGATGTCAAAAAAATGCTCATTAAGGAATTCCTTAATGAGGCAGGTATTTGGAATGAAAGAAGACTTGAAGTTCTTATGGAGTACTTCCTTCAATTTGATAAAAGAGCACTTATCGACAAGATGATGGCAGGACTTAGAAAAACCGAGCTTACAAATTTTACAAAAAGAGGATTGAAGGACTATCTTGACAATGATTATCCATTCATAATCGATCCAATGCCCAACTTGTATTTCACTAGAGACCCATTTGCTTCAATAGGAGATGGAATATCTCTTCACAAGATGAGGACACCTACTAGAAACAGGGAAACATTATTTACAAAGTATATAATTAAGCATCACCCTGACTTTGCAGACTACAATATACCTTTATGGTATGACAGAGAAGACAGATTTGCGCTTGAAGGCGGAGACATCCTGATATTGGATAAAAACACTATAGCAATAGGAATATCCCAGAGAACAGATCCCTCAGCCATAGAAATGTTTGCAGACAGAATACTTAAGTCGGAAAACGACTTTAATACTGTACTTGCCTTTGACATACCGAAGACAAGGTCATTCATGCACCTTGACACTGTATTTACAATGGTTGACAGAGACAAGTTCACAATCCATCCAAATATTCAAGGTGGAATCACAGTTTACGCACTTACTCTTGAAGAAGGAAAGATAAGAATTGAAGAGGAAAATGACACTCTTGAAAACATACTTTGCAAGCATCTTAACCTTGACAATGTTGAACTTATAAGATGTGGAGGAAACAGCCCCATAGATTCCGCAAGAGAGCAGTGGAATGATGGATCAAACACACTTGCAATATCACCTGGCGAGGTTGTAGTTTATTCAAGAAACTATGTAACAAATACCATTTTGCAAGAAAAAGGAGTTAAAACTCATATAATTCCAAGTTCGGAATTGTCTAGAGGCCGTGGCGGTCCAAGATGTATGAGTATGCCTCTACTAAGAGATGATTTATAAAAAATTAATTAATAATGTCACTGAAGTGGCTAAATAATGGAGGAAATAAA
>NZ_CEZJXU010000105.1:0-6376 GCF_983023055.1 Dethiosulfatibacter sp.
CAGCTGAGCTATGCGCCCTCATGCATAATTATGATATCAAATATAGAGAAAGATGTCAATAAAAATTATTGATTAATTTTATATTTATTACAATCAGTCAGTTGCTCTGTCAATACGAGTGTAAATACAGCGAAATGGAATGAAAAATCTTGCATAGAGGTGAATATGAGTATATAATATTTTTAGGCCTTTAAGTGGAATGATTTGTTTAATTAAAATTGATTCATTTTTAGATTTAAATGTTATTTGTAGTTAAATCTATTGGTTACAATAATTAAGGGAATATATTTTAGTTTTTCGAACATCAGTTAAAGGAAATACATAATTTTCGGAGGGATATATATAATGCAAAGAGGAACAGTTAAGTGGTTTGATTCAAAAAAAGGATTCGGATTCATTACAAGTGATGAGGGAACTGATGTGTTTGTACACTATTCAAAGATCGACAAACCTAACTTCAAAACTTTGGATGAAGGGGAAGCGGTAGAGTTTTCAGTAATTGAGGGAGATAAAGGACCTCAAGCAGAAGACGTAAGAGGATTATAATCTATAAACAGTATTAAAAACAAACCTGGAAATCAAATTTCCAGGTTTTTTATTTTTGCTTAAGAAAGTTAAATAATTAGTATACTCTGTTTACGCTGAAACCTTCCTTGTTGAGAGCTGCTATTATTTCATTTATATGGTCATGACCGTTTGTTTCTGTTGTAACTTCAAGCTGAACGTTTTCAAGTCTGTCCATTGCCTTGAACTGGTTGTGATCGAGCTTTATTACATTTGCTCTCAATTCAGAAAGTATCTGTGATACTTTTAGAAGCTGTCCAGGGGTATCTGGAAGATCTACACTGAAGCAAAATATTCTTCCTCTTGATACAAGACCCTTATTTATCATAGAAGAGATTGTTACAACATCTATATTTCCACCGCTAAGTAAACAAACTATATTTTTGTTTGAAACAGTAAGTTTTTTCAGTGCTGCAAGAGATAGAACACCTGCTGTCTCAGCAACGAACTTATGCTTTTCTATAAGCATAAGAAGGGCTTCCATTATGTCCTGCTCCGATACTGATATTATTCCGTCAACATATTCCCTGGCTATTTCGAATGGAAGGTTTCCAAGCCTTCTCACAGCAACGCCTTCTGCAGAAGTTTGTATGTAGTCAAGGTCGGTTATCCTGTTGTTGTCAAGGGATGTTTTCATTGTAAGTGCTCCCTCAGGTTCCACACCTATTACCCTTATATTGGGATTTATAGCTTTTACTGCCATGGCGATACCTGAAATGAGACCACCACCACCTACGGGAACTAGTATTTCATCAACATTTTCAAGTTGTTCCAATATTTCATATCCTATTGTACCCTGACCACAGATTACATCGTAATCGTCAAAGGGATGTATGAATTCTCTTCCTTCGTTTTCGGCTATTTCCAGAGCCTTTTCATAGGCGTCATCGTAAATATCGCCGTGTATAATTACTTCAGAACCATGCTTTCGTGTAGCATCAATTTTAATAAGAGGTGTTACATTTGGCATTACTATTTTGGATGGTATGCCAAGTGCATTTGCTGAAAAGGCCACACCCTGGGCATGGTTTCCTGCAGATGATGCCACAATACCGTTCTTTTTTACTGATTCAGGCAGATTTACAATTTTGTTGTATGCTCCTCTGATTTTAAAGGAACCTGTAAACTGAAGATTTTCTGGCTTAAGATATACGTTGTTTCTGCACTCCTCACTGAAGAAATCACTGTAAACCAGCTCAGTCTTTTTAATTATCCCATCAAGGTTTTTGCAGGCCTTCTTAACATCTTCTAATACCTCATTTAAATTAAACATTTCATCTCTCTCTTCCAAACAACTCATAGTTTTCCTCCTAGTTTTAAGAAAAAGCATAGTTGAGTTTATTCACGAGACAAACCGTATCGCAACGCATCAATGCGATACGGTTTGTCTCGTGAATAAGTACGAAACTAGCTGTTGATTAAAACATCCTTTCTTATATTTTCCTTATACTTGTATCCGGTTTGTTTATACTTCAACAGCATTTAGAAAATAAAAAAACCCGTCTCTGTATATAACAGAGACGGGATATCCCGCGGTACCACTCTAATTGCTCCGAAGAGCCACTTGTTTCAGTTCCAACAAACCTAAATCAATAACGAGATTAACCGGTGCACCTTACTATAATTCGGGTACACTTCTCAGGAGTGATTTTCACTGTGATATTGCTATCGGTTTTCACCAGCCACCGACTCTCTACAAGCAATTGATCAGAGCAACTGTCTCCATCAAAGAATTTGCAATAAAATTTTTGTTACTTGTAATAAGTTTAAATGGGAAGTTCGTAATTGTCAAGTGCAAATTAGAATGCAGTAGGGTTACCGAGTGAATTAAAATGAAAATATTGAGAGTATTAGTTGAAAAATAAAGTAACATAAGCAGAAGTTAAGGAACATCAATGCTGATTCATACGGAAATCCTGCTTGAGTAATAAACAATACAATGATAAAATATATAAGATGTTTACAAAACGATAAAAATTGGAGTGTTGATATGGGGAAAACAAGAGTTATTCAATCAATAGACAAGGCAATAAATATATTGGAACTTTTTAAACTTAGTTCAAGGGAGCTAAGTGTAAAGGAGATTTCAGAGGAACTTCAAATTAGTAAAAGTACGGTATTTGGATTGATTAATACGCTGAGTGTTAGAGGGTTTTTGCATCAGAATCCAGATAATCAAAAATATAGTCTTGGATTGGCATTGCTTGAATTGGGAGAGCTAGTCCAAAAAAACAATATAATCTATGAAAAGGCAAGGCCTCATCTTGAAAAAGTAGTTAATAAATTGAATGTAACAATGCACCTGGCCATAATAGAAAAAGCAGAAGTGGTATATATAGATACATTGGAAGGAAATAAATCGATTTTCATTAGCTCCAGAATTGGCACAAGAAACCCTATATACTGTACGGGAGTAGGTAAATGTATGTTGGCTTTCATGAAAAAGGATAAAAGGGACAATATTCTTAAAAATATGGGTGAAATGGAAAAACATACTGAAAATACAATAGTTAATATGGATGAGTTTCTACAGGAACTGGATTCTATTGCCAAAGCAGGATACAGCATTGATAATGAAGAATTTGTAACAGGTATCTTTTGTTATGCTGTCCCTATATTGAATAAATACAATGAAGCCATAGCCGCTATTAGTATTTTAAGGTCAATGCCTATCGCAAAGGATTTGGAACGCAACGAGTTCATTGATATAATGAAAAACGTTGCAAGAGAAATATCAATTGATTTAGGCTATTAAATTGATTGAGTAAATCATGTATATTTTGAATAATTAATAACTTTTAAATTATTGTAATATATTTATTGAAATACTATTGACAAACACTTCAATAGAATATATACTCGTATTTAAGTATATAAGCTTTGAAAGAGAGAAAAATATCTGTTTTGCGGATACAGAGAGCTGATGGTTGGTGGAAATCAGTGAAGCGAGGATATTATATGATCACTCTTGAGCTTCTGAATCGAAAGTATGATGAGTAGATGAAGACGTACGCCTACGTTACAAGGCTAGAGTTCAAAGAAATAAGAAATTAGTTTCTTTCGACTTGAAGAGAGGCGGCTTTAAAAACCGCAAATAGGGTGGTACCGCGAAAGACCTTTCGTCCCTATATACATCTAGTTGATGTATGTAGAGATGAGAGGTTTTTTTTTATACTCTTATTCAAGTCATGCAGAGCATTTGTTAAGCTTTTGCTTAAACAGAGCAAAGAAAAAGGAAGTTTTAACCAACAGTTGGTTGCTTAAAGATCCTAAGAAAAAAAGGAAGTTTTAATCAACAACGAGTTTCGTACTTATTCTTTCAACAAGCCATATCGCATTGATGCGTTGCGATATATTTGTTTCATGAATAAACTTAGCTACGTTCTTGCTTAAAACTAGGAGGTAAAAAAATGAATTGTAGAAAAGTATGTTTTAATGTATCAAATGGGTTAGATTCAGCAGTAAGAGTATTGATGACTTTAAGAAGAAAGAATTTCATAGTAAAGGAATTTTCTATGAAGGAAGTAAACGGAGTATCGAGACTAGAGTTTGCAGTAGATGATCATTTGAACCTTGGAATGGATCAGGCTATATTATATGTTAAGAGACTTGTAGATGTATCTGATATAGTTGAAGTTGCTTGAGACTAAACTTAATATTATTGTAAATAATATAGATAGAGTATATATGATTAAGATTAAGAATTGATTTATTAATTATATTATATGTAGTGTCTGGTAGAGTATCCAGATACTACATATATAATGTAGCTTTAAAGTTAATATTTAGAGATAAAACATTTATTGAATTAACCTGTTTTTTATGGAATTATTAGGGCTAAATTTCATGGTAATCTTAACAAAAAACACTAATAATGTATTGACTAAAAGGGTATCAGGTTATATAATGTATACAAAATACAATGTGCTGAAAAATAAGTACAATCATATAGGAGGATTTCAAAAATGAGTAAGATGTATTATAATAGTGATGCGGATTTAAAGGTATTCGAAGGAAAGAAAGTAGCAGTTATAGGTTATGGATCGCAGGGACATGCACATTCATTAAACCTTAAGGAAAGTGGAGTAGATGTAGTAGTAGGTTTGTATGAAGGAAGTAAGTCTAAGGCTTTGGCTGAAGAGGCAGGTCTTACAGTTATGTCTGTTGCAGATGCTGCAAAGGCTTCTGACGTTATAATGATATTAATTCCAGATACAATGCAGAAAAAAGTTTATGACGAAGAAATAGCACCATACTTGGAAGAAGGAAATGCTCTTGCATTTGCACACGGATTCAATATAATATTCAACCAGATAGTACCACCTGCAAACGTGGATGTATTCATGGTTGCACCAAAGGGACCTGGACACCTTGTAAGAAGAGAATTTGAAATAGGTGCTGGAGTACCTTGTCTATTTGCAATAGAGCAGGATTTTACCGGACATTGCAGAAGCACAGCTTTGGGATATGCTAAAGGTATTGGCGGAACAAGAGCAGGCGTTATCGAGACTACATTCCAGGAAGAGACTGAAACTGACTTATTCGGTGAGCAAGCTGTACTTTGTGGTGGTGTTACTGAGCTTATCAAAGCTGGATTTGATACTTTGGTTGAAGCTGGATACCAGCCTGAAATAGCATACTTCGAATGTCTACATGAAACTAAACTTATAGTTGACCTTCTATATGAAGGTGGATTTGAAAAAATGAGAGACAGTGTTAGTGGTACTGCTGAATTTGGCGACTACATGATAGGAAGAAGAATAATAACAGAAGATACTAGAAAAGAAATGAAACAAGTTCTTAAAGAAATCCAAACTGGTGAATTCGCTAGAACATGGATTCTTGAAAATCAGGCAGGAAGACCTATGTATACTGCAATCAAGAAGTCTGAAAGCAAGCACTTGATTGAAACAACTGGTAAAGAACTAAGAAAAATGATGAGTTGGATCGACTAGGAGGCAGAAATGGGAAGTGATTTAGTTAAATTAGGACTTGCAAAAGCACCCCATAGATCCTTGTTGAAAGCATCCGGGTTGACGGATGAAGAAATAAACAGGCCTTTTATCGGTGTTGTAAACATGTTCAATGAAATTGTCCCAGGACACGTTGGACTTAAAGATATAGCTGAAGCTGCAAAACGCGGCGTTCTTATGGCTGGCGGAACTCCTCTTGAGTTTCCAGGAATAGCCGTATGCGACGGTATTGCAATGAACCACGAGGGAATGAAATATTCCCTCGCAAGCAGGGAACTTATTTGTGACAGCATTGAGACTATGACAATAGCCCATGGACTTGACGGACTTGTTATAGTGCCAAACTGTGATAAAACTGTTCCTGCAGCGCTTATGGCTGCAGCAAGAATAAACATACCAACTATAATAGTAAGCGGTGGACCTATGCTTGCAGGTAAAAAAGGCAAGGAAGAAATTGATCTAATAACAGTATTTGAAGGTGTAGGGGCTGTTACTGCAGACAAGATGGATATGGAAGAGATGAATTATATCGAAAACTTTGCCTGTCCTACATGTGGATCCTGTTCAGGTATGTTTACAGCCAACTCTATGAACTGCATGACTGAAGCTTTAGGAATGGCATTGCCTGGAAATGGAACTGTGCCTGCTGTTTATTCTGAAAGGAAGAGACTTGCCAAGCTTTCAGGAATGAAAATAATGGAGCTTGTAGAAAATGACATAAAGCCAAGAGACATTATGACAAAGGAAGCATTCATGAATTCTCTTGCATGCGACATGGCGCTTGGATGTTCGACAAATACAGTTCTTCACTTGACTGCAATTGCATATGAAGCTGATGT
>NZ_CEZJXU010000106.1:0-6376 GCF_983023055.1 Dethiosulfatibacter sp.
AGAATTGATGAACAAGACGGACAAGGTAAGGGTAACTGGAAAGGGAACGGATATTACTTTCTCAATCAAGGATATACCTACAATACCATGTGCGGGAGAATTAAATATCCCCGATGGAGAAATATATACGGCGCCTGTAAAGAAGTCTGTAAATGGAGTGATTTCATACAATACTCCTTCGCATTACAGAGGCTTTACTTTCAAGGATATAAGATTTGAAATCGAAAATGGAAAGATTATAAAAGCCACTTCAAATGATAATAACAGAATCAACAAGATACTTGATTCAGATGAGGGAGCAAGATTTTTCGGTGAATTTGCCATAGGAGTGAATCCATATATAATAAATCCAATGGAAAACACTCTTTTTGACGAAAAAATAATGGGAAGCATCCATTTTACACCTGGAAAGTCCTATGAAGATGCTTCAAACGGAAATACTTCCGAAGTACACTGGGATCTAGTGCTTATTCAGACACCTGAGTTTGGTGGTGGAGAAATCTACTTTGACGACCGTCTAATAAGAAAGGATGGAAGGTTTATAATTCCAGAGCTAGAGGTGCTTAATCCGGAAAACTTGAAATAATAGAGGTAACAATGTGTTGAAAACAGATTTGCATATACATACATGGGCTTCAGATGGAACTTGGAGTCCTGAAATATTAATTGGAAAACTGAATGAAGAAAAAATAAAGATATTTTCCATAACGGACCATGACACCATTAAATCATCCGAAGAAATGCTCAATCTTTTCCTTGAGAAGGAAATGAAGTTTATTCCAGGTGTCGAGGTTGCATCGACCTACAATGATAGGGAATACCATTTGACTGTCTATAATTATAACAAGACATCGGAATTTATTGATTTGATTAACTGGAACAATGAAATAAGGCTTGATTACAATTACAAGTTCTTGGACTTGATGTCGAAAAGGCATGATAGTGTTAGTCTTAATGATTATTTCGACAATTATGTGGAAGACAGGACAAAAGGTGGTTGGAAGGCTCTAAACTATTTAATAGACAAGGGCATTTATGGAACCATCTTCGATTATTTCGACGGTCTCAAGGAAACGGACTTGACGCTGTGTTTTAAGACGCCTGAAGAGGTGATTGAAATTGCTAAAAGGGAAGGTGCTTCAGTTTTTCTTGCTCATCCGTCATATTATTTCAGAGATGGTGTCATGGGTATTGAAGAACTTGATTTCTGGAAAAATGCTGGAATAGATGGAGTTGAATGTTATACTCCATATGCTCCAGATAAGGATAGAATAGATTACTACAAGGACTATTGCATCAAGAATGATTTGATGATATCTGGAGGGTCAGATTGTCATGGTGATTTTCTAACTAGAAAACTTGGTTGTCCCGACATTAATGTTAAAGATTTGAGAATAAACAGTCTGGTTGACATGACAGAGTTGTTATAACAGTAAACCTGGAGGTTTATATGGATATTAAAATAGACACACATGTTCATACTATGGCAAGCGGTCACGCCTACAGCGTATTGAGCGACTATGTAAGGACTGCCGTTGAAAAAGGGATTGAGATGTTTGCACTTACTGATCATGGACCAGTAATGCCTGGAGGACCTCATCTTTATCATCTGGCAAATCAGATCGCTATTCCAAGAGTAATGGATGGTGTTGAAATATTAAGGGGTGCTGAAGCAAATATAATTGATTACGATGGTGAAATTGACATACCTAATTATATACTTAAAAGACTTGATATAGTACTGGCAAGCCTTCATCCCCCTTGCTTGGAGTCAGGGTCCATTGATGAAAATACAGCGGCCATAACCAATGCAATAAAAAGCGGCAAGATTGACATAATAGGTCATCCTGGAAATCCTGCTTTCGAAATTGATATTTATAAAGTTGCTCGGTGTGCTAAAGAGTACAATGTTGCACTGGAGATTAACAGCGGGTCTTTTAGAGGCAGCAGGATAACCAGCTGGGACAATTGCGTAAATATAGCGAGAGCATGCAAGGAGGTAGGAACCTTCGTCACTACGGGAAGCGATTCCCATATACACTGTTATCTAGGCGAGTTTGGGAAAATCTACAAGATATTTGATGAAGTTGATTTTCCAAGAGAACTGGTAATAACTGAAAGCAAGGACAAGTTAAAAGAATTCTTAAGTAAGAGAAGATAGGTGAGTTATGATAGAAATATATGTGGATTTAATAGGATATCCCAAGGTAAGGGCAGACGATAAAATTGTGAAATTTCCTTTTAAAAAGGCAGAAGGTATATTTTACATGCTTCTCCTTGATGGTCAAATGGAGAGGGTCAAGCTTTGTTCGTATTTCTGGCCGGAAGCCAATGAGGATATAGGTAAGAAGAATTTGAGAAATGCAATCTACAGTATCAGAAAAGTTTTTGGTGCTGATATTTTTGAGTCTTCAACAAGGGCGTTGATACAGATAGACAGAAGCATAGTGCATATAAACGATTATGAAAGAGTCATGTCAGAGGATGTCGGGTTTCTTGAAATATTACTCGAAAATGACATGATAGACATTTTCGATGATTTTTATATTCCTGATTTGCTTGAATTTGATCAGTGGATTAGTTACAAGAAAAACTATTTTAAAGAAAAACTGAATGATTATTTCAGCAGTATGCTTAACAATCAAACGATTTCAAATTCCATTAAGATAAATATATGCAGGAAGCTCATTCAGAGCGATGAATTTGATGAAAAATCTTATATTAAGCTTATAAAACTCTACAAAATGGAGAAAGAATACCAGAAATCAGTTGATGTTTACAATAAGTTGGAAAACATCTTGAAATCCGAGCTTTCCATAACGCCTTCTGTTGAAGCTGTAAATCTTATAGAAGGAATACTTCATGAAAGGCAAAAAAAGGATGAATCCAAAGAATTAGGCATAGTTTCAATAGGTCGTGACAAGGAATTCAATAGACTCATGGAAAAATTCGATATTTTCAGAAATAGTGAGAATACTGGTGCTGTACTGGTTAGGGGAGAAGCAGGAATAGGAAAAACAAACCTTGTAAATAATTTCATAAACAGTATTTCAAGGGATGAATATGTATTGAAAATCCAGTGTTACCAACTGGAACAGGAATATTATTATGAATCCTTTAGGAGCGTAATGGAACAGATTTCATCCATAATCAGAGAAGAAGATATTCGGGTTCCCCCCCACACAATGTCTGCACTGGCAGCCCTATATCCATCATTTGGAATAGACTATGACATACAAATGTACATGGAAGAGGAAAGGAACTTCAGCATAATTGAAAAGGCTGTATTAAATATATTTTCCATACTTGGAATCAAAAAAAACATTGTTCTTTTAGTTGAAGATATTCATTGGATAGATAAAATGAGTCTTCAGATTTTAAAGACGCTATTGTGTCAGAATACAATTAAGATATTTTCAGTAATAACAACAAGAAATGTCATGAAAACCGATGTAAGCAATCTGATCTATCATGTTAAATCAAGAAATCTAGTGAATGAAATAGTTCTTGATAGATTGAATGAGGAACTTACGAGGGGATTAATAAAGCATTATGTTGAAATTGAAAAGAACTGGCAGGATTATATTTTTACTGAAAGTGAAGGCAATCCTTTATTCATAATGGAATATATTAATAATATACAGCAGAATAAAAGTTTTGACATATTGAGCTCAAAAGCTGGAGATGTAATTAAGAGCAGGATAATAAATCTTCCTGTAGAATCGAGAAAGATTCTAGAAATAGGCTCTATATTCCTTGACTATATAAACCTTGATGTTCTTGAAAAAATAACAGGCAAGGGAAAAATTGATCTTATAGAAATAATCGATGACCTTCTTGAAAGAAACATACTGGTGGAACAGAAAAATGGAAAGAGTAATTTGGAATTGCACTTTACTCACAACAAGATAAAAACCTTTGTGAAGAGTGAAATGTCTTATTCAAAGAAGATACTCTTGAATAAAAGATTTGCAGAATATTATGAAAACCACCTTGGAGGTTATTTGAATCAGGAACTTTATCCAAGGCTTTCATTCCATTACGGCGAATGCAATATGAAAATCAAGCAATTGGAATACAGACTTAAGAGATTTTCCGGTCTTGTTAAAATCAACCATGAAATGTTCCCTGAAATAGATGACTACAAGATAAACAATGGAACAGCAGTATATCTCAGTGAAAAGGATATAGACAGCGAGTTGAAGAATATAGAGAAGGAATACCAGTCGATACAGGTTAATGAGTTCATAGATGATTACAAGGATGTAGAGATAGTTTATCTATATACAATGGGAAGACTCATGGTGGATACGGGAAATCATCAGATGGGAAGGGAATTAATTGAAAAAATGATTGGTCTTGCTGAAAAAAGCGGTAATCTGGATTATTGCATAAAAGGATGGTTTAAACTCATTCATCAGACAATAAATATATTTGACCTTGAAGGAATGAAATTTGCATTGGAAAATCTGGAAAAAATATCACCTGATGCAATGGATGAAGGAATTACTGCAAAGGTAAAAAGGCTCAAGGGATATTATTGTATTTTAGCAGGAAGATACGATGAGGGTGAAAGTTACTTGAAAGAAGCCATGGAAATATTTGAAAAGCCAGCATTCAGAAAAAGGTATATTTTAAACATAGCAGCCTCGGTTATGTATATAGGTGAAAGTAAAAGGCTTCAGGAAAAATTTGAAGAATCAATTGTGTTTTATGACAAGGCACTTGAGATTTGCAATACAATGCAACTGTTATCAGGTACTGCCTATATTCTTGCTAGCAAGGGAAGAGTCTATTATGAACTTGGAGACATTGACAAGGCTGAAGAATTTTTACTGGAATCAATAAAGTACTATAAAAGAATAGTATTTATCTGGGGAAGGTTTATTCCCAATGGTTATCTGGCTCTTGTATATGCCAGAAAAAAGGATGAAGAAAAAACATACAAGCACTTTAAGTTATCCATGGAGTATATAGAAAGTTCCACAAACAGTTACGAAAAAGGTATGACATGCAGGATAAAAACAGAATTGATTAAGGCATGCAGGAATTTCAGCAACTGGGAAAAGTTTGAAGAATTGATAAAATCAGATTTGTTCAACTGTTGCTTCGGAGAATATAAATGCTTTGACAATTCAGCTATGACCTATGAAAAAAGAAGGATAAACGAACTTTTAGACGATAATGATGTGAAAGATATTACAGAAATGGATAGCTAAGAGAAACTATTATCAAAAAAAGATGTGAAAAATAATTTCACATCTTTTTTTTGACGTTATTTTGACTTATTTTAAGTATAATTAAGTTATTAAATTAGTGAGGTGTATGTTCCTGATACTAAAAACTGTAATTAATGGAGAAAAAATTAGCGTAGAATGCAATCCTAATAAGAGACTATTAGATTTTTTAAGAGAAGATATGGACCTGAAAAGCGTCAAGGAAGGATGCGGAGAAGGTGAATGTGGGGCATGTACAATATTGATAGACAAGAAAGCGGTCACTTCATGTACTGTATTGACAGGTCAGATAGAGGGCTGTGAAGTTACTACAGTTGAAGGATTGGAAAAATCAGGAGAACTTGAAACTATGATTCAATCATTTGAAGAAAACGGTGCCATCCAGTGTGGATTCTGTACTCCGGGAATGATAATGTCATCAAAGGCTTTATTGTATGAAAATGATCATCCAAGCGATGAGGAAATCAAGAGAGCTCTTGAAGGTAATCTGTGCAGATGTACGGGTTATAACAAAATCGAAAAAGCAATTAAAGACGTAATTGAAAAGGAGTAAGCAATGATATCGAATAAATTTTACTCACCACAAAATATAAATGAGCTTGTGAAGGTTCTTGAGTTGAAAAAAAATACTGAAAATATGTTTTTTGTTGCTGGTGCTACTGATTTTGCTGTGGTAATGAATAACAACAAAATGTTTGACTATGTTTCCGTAGACTTGACAAAGGTTGTAGAAATGAGAAATATCGAAAAAAATGGAAATATTGTTGAAATAGGTGCTTGTGTAACAATGGATGAACTTGACAACGCTGATATTGTCAGAAAATATGTTCACGGATTGAGCCAGGCTGCAGGAAGCATTGGTTCAACTCAAATAAGAAATAGAGCAACATTAGGTGGCAATGCAGCCAATGCAGCTCAGTGTGCTGATACATTAACAGCTCTATTCGCCTATAATACAACTGCCGTGATGGTGAATTCAAAGGGTGAATTTAGAGAAGTAAAACTTGAAGACTTGATTGTAGGTTTTGGAAAAACCTTTATAGAAGATGATGAAGCACTTGTAAAGTTTAAGATTGAAGTTAAAGAAAACGAGTATCCTTCTTTTTCAAAGGTTGGAGCAAGAAAAACCGTTACAATAT
>NZ_CEZJXU010000107.1:0-6371 GCF_983023055.1 Dethiosulfatibacter sp.
CTGAGCTCTGGAACATTCAAGATTGTCAGATAATATCCAAATGTCAATAAAAGTGTAAGAACCATGAACATTATCCTTGCAATACTTTTTGTATAAAACCTTTCATATGCCATCTGTAACACTATGCTGAGAAATGCTCCTACGATTAAGGTCACAAGATATTTTTCGTAATCAAAATCCCCTTCATTTATCATCATTCCATTGAGTATTGCTACTGCAATGAGAAATGCTGCTGTCAGAGGAAACCTTCCAACGGCATCTGAAAACCCTTGGATTCCGGCTTTGAATCTATCATAAAGTTTCATTAAATCACCTTCCTTATAAACTATTATACCCTAGAAAAAAGAAAGTGGAAATCATTATATAAAAAACACCGGTTGAAATCACTCATCCGATGTTTTTGCCTCTATTCATTATAGTTTCGCACTGTTTGCCAGCGTCTTCATCATTATTTTAAACTCATACAGTTTTTAGCTGCAGCATTCCTCTTTAGCTATTTCTCTGATTATCCTTTGGAACTACACAGGTACCGCTTGCCTTGCACACTATTACAGGTATATCCAAAACATCAGCTGCAGAATCATTAAGATCAGGTCTTGGTACTATAACCTTTTTTGCTTCAAAAACCATTTTTCTTGAAGTGTTTCCAACTTTGATTATTTCACCTGTCGCTTCAATGAAGTCTCCTGCATATACTGGAGCCATAAATTCAACGCTGTCATACGCCTTGAAAAGACCTTCATCTCCGTCATTGATGATGAGAAGCTCTGTTGCCACATCTCCAAACAATTGAAGCATTCTGGCTCCGTCAACCAGACCTCCTCCATAGTGAGCATCATGGGAACTCATTCTAATTCTAATAGTTGATTTCATTTTGTTTCTCCTCTTAAATATATTTTTTTTACCAAAACAAATATAAAAAAACACTGGATGATTTCCAGTGCTGGTTTTCAATCAAACCTTCTGCAATGAAAAATCAAAATAATCATCCATTACATAAACAGCTCTCCACAAATATCGCTATGACAGTGATTCAGGTGTACCCTTCATTCACCAAGAATACAGACATGAACCTGTGTATTCTTTCGGCAACCATACCCTTCGTTTTCGGCATTGAATGTTCCATTCTTGACATCCTAAACTACCATATGATCGCACCTCTGATTTATGTATTATTCTTTTTAATAATGATACTATAAAAACATCTTAAGTTCAACCCCGTTAAAAAATAAATTGTTAATAACCCGTAAAAACTAGGCCTTTTTTAAAATTCAAAAAGTTTAATCATTGAGTTTCATAAATCATTTCAAGATATTTCCCATATTCGGTTTTTATCATACTGTCAGCCAAATTCCTTAGCTGCACCTTGTCTATATAACCCATCCTATATGCAATTTCTTCAATACAGGCAATATATAATCCCTGCCTACTCTGAATAGCATCAACAAATACGGAAGCATTAAGAAGACTCTTGCAGTTTCCCATATCCATCCATGCTGTTCCCCTGCTTAGAATTTCAATATCAAGGAGTCCCATTTTCAGATATTCATTGTTTACAGCAGTTATTTCAAGCTCTCCTCTATCTGAAGGTTCGATATTTTTGGCTATCTCAACTACTTCGTTATTGTAAAAATACAGTCCTGGCACTGCATAGTTTGATTTAGGTTTTTCCGGCTTCTCCTCAATGGACAATACTCTGTTATGGTCGTCAATATCCACTACACCAAATTCACTGGGATTACTGACATAACATCCGAATATCAGAGCGCCTTTATTATTATCCCTTGCCCTCTGTAAGGATTCCACCAGGCCCGTTCCATAGAAAAGATTGTCACCAAGAACCAGGCAAACACTGCTTTCATCTATGAATTCCTCTGCTATTATAAATGCCTCCGCTATTCCCTTGGGGTCCTTTTGTACACCATATTCGATGGAAAGGCCAAACTCGCTTCCATTATTCAAGAGTTTCTTAAAGGAATGTAGGTCATCTTCACATGTTATAATCATTATTTCCCTTATGCCTGCCAGCATTAGTACCGACAAGGGATAATATATCATTGGCTTGTCATATACCGGCAACAGCTGCTTCGTTACAGATTTAGTAATTGGGTGAAGTCTTGTTCCAGATCCACCTGCTAGTATTATTCCCTTCATTTAAACACTTCCAATTCATATTATTTGCGTTCTGTTTTCAAAGTTATCAACAGTTCAGTATGATCCTGCATATTTTTTCCACATCTTCACTAGAGAGACTTCCATAAAAAGGAAGAGCAAGAACACTTTCTGCTGCAACCCGGGCATGGTTCAATTCATTTTTGCTGTAATCCATCCTGTACCACTCTGCATCGGAACAAAGAGGATGGAAATATTTCCTGGGAAATACATTACCGGAATTCAATGTTTCATAAACCATATCTCGAGATTTACCAAATCTATCTTCATCAATCTCAATCACCAGATATTGACAGCTTTTATTCATGTCTGCATTCGTCACAATCCTTATTCCCTCAACATCACTTAGCATAGAATTATATGTTTCTGATACCTTAATCCTTTTTTCTTTTTCCAATCCAACAAGCTTTAATACCTCAATACCCATGGCCGCCTGGACTTCATTCAATTTACCGTTTATACCCCAATCGACAACTCGTACATCACTATTCCTTCCGAAACTCTTCATCATATCAAGTCGGTCTGTTATATCAGAATTCTTTGATATGATACACCCACCTTCTATTGTATTAAAAAGCTTTGTTGCATGAAAGCTGAACATGGACAGATCTCCATATTCCCATATAGGTACACCATTGTGGATGGACCCGAATGAATGGGCTGCATCGTAGACAACTTTGAGATTGTATTTTTTGCTTATTTCATCAATCCTCTTTACATCACAGATATTATCAAATACATGGACTCCAAGGATTGCAGAAGTATTTTCGTTTATAAGTCCTTCAATTTTCTCGGCATCTATAGTCATGGATACCGGGTCTATGTCGCAAAATACAGGCTTCAATCCGTTCCATTCCAATGCTTGTATAGTAGCAGGAAAAGTAAAGGGAGAAGTAATGACCTCGCCTTTTATGTCTAGTGATTTAAGACCTGTCATAAGGGCTATGGTTCCATTGTTGAAAAGTGTTATATTTTCACAACCCAAATATTCACAAAGCTTTCCTTCAAGTTCTCTGTGCTGTCCTCCCATATTCGTAAGTATACCTGTTTCCCATATCTTACCCAGACGTTCATTAATTTTATGAAGATCAGGCAACAGAGGTCTGGTTACATATATTGGATTTTCAAATCCATTTTCCATTTAGTCACCCTCTTTCCAAACCAAGAATATTTCTCAATTCATCCGATGTCATAGGCTCAATTCCCATAATGTCGGCAACATCCTTTATTCTTTTTACAAGCTTGTAATTCGTCGCAAGTTCCTTTTTACTGGAATCCATCCATATATAGTCCTCAACACCTGTCCTTACTCCGTCAGCTATTGCAATCCCAAGGATATTCATATTCCTCTGACATTTACCAAGTCCTGCAATCGAGAAATAAGAATCCTCAGGCAAGCTTGCTTTCACGGTGCCAATATCCAGCAGGTCCGCCTGCATTGTAGCTATATTGCCTACAAGAACATTAATATAATATGGCGGCTTGAGCAATTCCTTTTTTATAAGATACTGAGTAAACTTAAGCATTCCAATGCTGAATATTTCAATTTCCGGCTTAATTCCATTTTCCAGCATCTTGTACGCAAGCTTTTGAATCATTTCAGGACTGTTTAGACTGCTGTCCTTCATGAAGTTCATGGAGCCCATGGTAAGACTAGCCATGTCAGGTTTTAAATCACCCCTTATATCTAAAACCTGGGACCTTTTCCCAAACTCATTAAAATTCCTACCGCTGGTTGAACCAACGAGGACAAGGTCAGGATACTTTTCCCTGATTTTATATATAATCCGCTCATATACATCTTTTTTATATGTAGGCTTTCCAGTCACATCATCCCTTGCATGTAGATGAACCATTGAAACACCCAGCTCAACACATTTGTCAATATCGTTAAATATTTCTTCAGGAGTTACAGGTACATGGATCGTCATTTCCTTTGTAGGCACCATTCCAGTAGGAGCCAGATTTATAATCAATTTTTTCATATATCTCACTCTACGCAAATTCTGTTCTGCGTTTCCTTGATTTTTATTTTCTCAATTTTGATATATATATCTTTTCCCTTAAAAAATTTGGTGTTATCCTGACCAAGGTTCTTATTACCATGTTGAAAAGCATCCTGAAAAACCCATTGAACCCTATTTCATGAAAATACTTCTGTAGCTTTATATCGGACAATGCATACTTGAACCCGCCACGTCTCTTGTACATGTCTCTGCCGGTTCTTGCATATACCAGGAAATCTTCAATATTTGCACATAGGGCACCCTTCATTATCATCCTCACCCACAGATTGTAATCTTCATTCAATTTAGATTCCTGATAATTTCCCGCTTCAACAACAACTTTTTTCCTGTACATCACCGTCATATGATTGAACGGGTTTCTTAAATGTGCAAACCTGACAATATCTTCCGATTCATAAGGAACCCTTCTGACAGCCAGCACATTGTCAATATTGTCTTCAAACTCAATTATATCGGACCCGACAATATCAATCTCAGGGTTTTCATCTATAAATTTTGCCTGAATTTCAAACCTGTCATCTTTGGAAATATCATCTGAATCCATTCTTGCAATCCATTCATTTCTACACTCCAGAATACCTGTTCTCAAGGCATTTCCAAGGCCCTGGTTGTGTTCCAAACCAACAATCTTGAACAAGCCGGGATAGGACTCCATAAATTCTTCAATGATTTTTCCCAGAGAATCAGTCAAGGGTCCGTCCTTGACTATTACAATTTCATCCGGCATGAGAGTCTGTTCCGTTATACTTTTCAACGCCTTGTTAAAATATTCATCCTTTTCCTTTATATATACAGCCATTAATACTGAAAATTTCATAAATTCTACCTCTACTCCAACTTCAAGTCTACGATATAGTGTATTTCTCTCTTGTCTTCATCGGGAATTTTCATATAGTCTCCATACTGTTCAGTCAAAATTGATTCATATTTTTTTGGTAGATAAAATTCTCTGTCTTCAAATTTATGTTTGATACATGGAAACAAATCATTGTAGTTAGATACATTTGAATAATAGCCTCTGTTCTTGTAAATATCCGAATAATTGTCTGAATTACCATTCATGTACTTCCTTGCAATTTCATCCGTTTTAATATTCCAGTTTCCCGTTTTTCTGAAAGAAAATAAAAATCCGATTATCTTCCTGACTTTCATAATCGAATATGCAGTCATATTATTCTTTATAACCTTATCAAGACTTTTGGAAGGGTACTTGTAGAAAGCAGTGGCTATGGTAACCTGCCTGTTGAAATTGAAAGTTAAATTATGAAGTTTTCTCTTAACCGTTGAATCAGGTATTTTGTCCAGAGGTGCTATATCAATGAAAATCCCCTTGTCTATGGGAAGCCCCTCTGTTTCATATTCAAGAAACAACGTGTTTTTCTTCCTTATCTTCATCCTTCCAAAGCAAGCATTGGGCTCGATTCTAGGAACCTGTAATATATATCCATCACCCAGCTCCTCATTAAAAACTTCAATGAGCTTTTCATAATCATCCCTCAGCATCATAAAGTCCATATCGTCATCCCAGGGAATGAACCCATCATGTCTGATCGCACCCAAAAGAGTACCAAAGGCCATCATAAGCTTCAGTCCATGCTTCTCACATACAGCATCCACATCATTTGCGATTTCAAGCAATATATCCTTCAGTCTTTTAAGTTCATCAGGCGATATTTTTTTAAGACCGGCGCTTCTGGCCGAATCATTGTAAACTGTTTTCATTCGTAATTTTTTCATATCCCATACTCCACTGTTATTATGTTGATTATTGTATTGAATTGAATTAAACATATACATTAATTTTATTACATTTTACCAATAATTCCAATATAAACCTTCACTTTTAATAGACCATCCACTTTATTAATGATAACATATAATAAGAAAATCCAGGAGGCATTATGAAAACCATAGCCATTATTCTTGCCGGTGGATCAGGCATACGATTCAACAACGAAATACCAAAGCAATATATCGTTGTCAATAATAAAACAGTCCTTGAACATACGCTCAAAAAGTTCCAAGAAAATTCTTCCATTGACGAAATCATAGTAGCATTAAACGATAAACATATAAGCCAAAGCTTCAAAAACAACCTAGTGGAATCATACCCAAAGATAACCGCCTTAACCAAAAATGGTTCAAACAGGCGTTTAAGCATCTACTATGCCC
>NZ_CEZJXU010000108.1:0-6352 GCF_983023055.1 Dethiosulfatibacter sp.
TTTTATTAATTCCTCTGACAAATCGCAGGTGGAATCAGCCATTATTTTTATCATTTTATATTAGGTGGTCACTATGAGACCACTACTCCTTTTACATATGACTTATAATGCATTATAACATTTTTGTCTATTGTCCAGGAACGTTAATATTTACAAATAACTAGATTTATTGTTATTATGCTTACAATTAACCTTGAATTTTAAGATTAGAATTTAATTGTATATTCACCGCCGTAACCTTCACGGTTTCTTATTGAAAGGGTGCCTCCCGTCTTGTTTATTATTGTTTTAGTTATAGTTAGTCCAAGACCTGTATCTCCCTTATCTCCTTTGTAGAACCTGTCGAAGGCGTTCAAAAGGTCCTTGTCTGAGAAGCCTTTTCCGTCGTCGTAGATTTTTATTATATAGCTATCTTCTACTTTTTGTCCTTCAATGAAGACGTTGGATTTTGCGAATTTTAGTGAATTGGACAAAATGTTCAAAAAAGCCTGCATTACCTTGTCCCTGTCACATTTAATATCTATGTCGTCCTTGATATCTACATTAATATTGATATCATTTTTAACTGCATATCCCTGGACTTTGTTCACTGTTGTATTTACTAAGGTCTCCATGCTTTCCCAGGAGTATTCATAGAAGTCGTTGAAGGATTCAAGCTTTGAAAGATAGATTATCTGATTCACAAGGTTTTTAAGTCTTTTGCTTTCATCAATTATTATGTCAAGAGAATCGGATTCGTTTTCAAAGACGCCGTCCTTAATTCCTTCTGCATATCCCTGTATTGATGTAAGGGGAGTCTTAAGTTCGTGGGTTATGTTTTGTATAAAATGTTTCTGGCTTTTGTCATAGCTGTCAAGCTGTTCTGCCATTTCTTCCATGGAGTTTGCAAGTTCCTCGATTTCATCTCCCGTATTTATTGATATTCTGTTGAGATAGTTTCGTTTTGCGATTTCTTCTGCCCTTGATTTTATAATGTTTATTGGATCAGCAATGCTCTTTCCCCTGAAGTATCCCAAAAGGGCGGTGATTATTGTCAAAATGAATAGCAGCAGAGCGGAAACTCTTCTAATTATTCTTGTTGCATTGGTCACAGTTGTTGCAGGTAGATATTGTACTATCCATGTGCTGGAACCTACCTTTTTACGAAGGTTTTGACCTAGTGGTGATATTGTAAAATAATATGTTCTTTCATTTGCAGTTGATGTGAAAAGGGTATTATAGCTTTCTTCCTTAATTTTTGCTATTATATCTTCATCAGCATTGCTGCCTGAAAAATCATTGCTTCCCAATGAAACTATGGAATCACCATTTGATTTTACATAGATTTCAAAACTGCTGTCGATAGGCGTTCTGTTTGCAATGGATTTAGAGTTGATGATGCTTTTAGTCTCCATTCTGTCCAGTGATTTCAAATTATCTATATTGTTCAACACTATGGATACAAGCTGTTTTCGATCGCCAGCAAAGTCCTTTGCTATTTCATTTTCAAGGAGACGTTTTACTGAAAAATTCATTATCATTGTAAATAGTAGAAGGGCGATTAATACTATCAATATGTTTGTTCTGATTATTTTACTTTTGATTGTTGTTTTCATTCCATCACCTTGTATCCGAAGCCCCATACTGATTTGATTTCAAGAGTGGATTCGGAAATTTTGAGTTTTTTTCTCAAACGCTTAACCAGATCATCTACTGGTCTCGTGTCTCCAATATATTCATAACCCCAAATTTTGTCTATAATGATATCTCTTGAGAAAGCCTGGTTCTTGTTTTTACAGAGAAGGAGAAGCAAGTCGAATTCCTTGCTGGTGATATCTATTAGAATATCACCTTTGTACACGGCTCTTTCATCAGTCTTTATGATGATGTCCCTAACATTTATGTTTGGATTTTTCTTCTTTTCTGTTTTGATGTTGACATTCATTCTTTTAAATATATTTTTCACCCTTACAGTTAGTTCCCTCGGGCTGAATGGTTTTGTCAGGTAGTCGTCACTTCCCAGTTCGAGACCTAGAATTCTGTCAAATTCCTCGTCCTTTGCCGAAACCATTATGAGAGGTATATCGTGATTCTTTCTGATTTCCCTGCATAGTTCATAACCATCCATTCCAGGCATCATTATATCAAGTATCACCATGTCAGGGATCCTTTTGTTTAATTCTTCCATTACTGATATTCCATTTGAGAAAACTGTGGTTTCATATCCTGCCTTTACAAGATATGCTCTTATGAGTTCTCTTATATTCTTTTCGTCGTCAACTATATATATGAGTTTTTTATCCATAACACCCTTACCTTTATCTTTATATTATAATTATATATTCATGAAGGAGATTTTTCCATTAATCATGGAATATTATACATATTTTCCACATTTATCACAAAATTATTCCTGTTATGGAGTTTAATATGTATATAAGGACAAATGAAAAAGGAGAAATACAAATGAAAAGTAAATTAAAAAGAGTGTTGATTGTTGGAATGGCAGGATTAATGGTTTTTGGAGGTGGAATATCTGCACTTGCAGACGATGTTGAAGTAGAAAAACCTGATAGGTCAGAAAGGACCATGATGAGGAAGGGTATAGACCGTGAGGTTCTTAAGGACAAGATTTTCAACTTGACGGAAGATATTCAGGAACAGCTGGCAGATCTCAAAGGAATAAGAGAAAAAAATCGTAATTTGGTAAAGGGGATTATTGGAATTGAAGCTGGAAACAATCAAGGTCACGTATATGGATCAAAGAATACGGATAAATTTGCAGGCAAGTTCGAAGAAAAATTTGAAGGAAAACTTGACAACCTGAGGGAAAACCATCCTGGTATGGCGGACAGACTGGAAGCGAAATTTGATGATTTCAAGGGTGAAGTAAGCGCGGTAAGAGAGGAACTCTCTGCGGAAAGAGAAGCGGCAAAAGAAGAAAGACAGGCAAGAATCGAGGAGCTAAAGGAAGAGCATCCAGATGAGTTCGAAGATATTGAAGAAAACAGAGAAGAGTTGAAAGAGCTCAGAGAGAGCCTCGAGGAAGCTGTTGAGGATGGCGACGAAGATGAAATACGGGATATCCTTGACGAAATGATGACAATAATCGAAGAGAACAAGGAAATCCTTGAAGTGGTCAGTGACTCTGAGGAATAACTGAAAGTAATGCAGGAAGCAAATGAAAAAGAGCCAAACTGGCTCTTTTTCATTGTTAATTAATCTATTATATTAGGGATATTGAGGGTATTATGTATGAAGCTACATTGGCAAATTGTGAAGCACAATGGTGAAGACAACCATTCCAAGTAGCGCAAATGGGTATGTAGCACCATATCCTGTAGCGGGGTCGTCGCTTCCCAGTGCATCAACAGCTGCACCAAGTCCTGGAGTAGAAGTCATTCCACCGCATATTGCTCCTGACAGCATTGTCCAGTTGATTTTGAAGACATATCTTCCGATGACGAAGCCTATAAACATTGAAAATACGCATACAATCAGTGATACTAGCGCTAGGTATGCTCCAGTTCCTGCCAGTGATTCAAATACTTTGAATCCATATCTAAGTCCTACTACAGAAAGAAAGAATGCGAGGGAAATCTGTCTTACAGTACCAAGTATCTTGTTGTTCATTCTGAAGTTTAAAGGTCCGAGTTTTCCTATATGTCCAAGAATGAGGGATCCTATGAGGACGCCTCCCGTTGCACCAAGGGAAAGGAATCCCAAAGGGCCAAGACTTATTTTCACCTTGCCAAGTGTAAATCCAACAAAACAGGCAAGTATAAACGCTGTAAGGTCAAAAGATACTTCTTCAATTTGTTTTCCGCCTATCTCACTTCTAGCTTGTTCCATTTCAATTCTATATTTTTTCTTTTCATCTTCAACATCTATATTGAAAAGCTTAGGGAAGAAGTTAACTACTATTATTACTACTATTACACCTATTGGATAGCCTATTGCATGGCCTACACCTATTTCGGCAGCCGCATTGTTGATGAAGGCGTCTTTCTGTGCTTCAGTCAAGATTGGCGTGTTTTCGGAAGTCAAACCTTCCTGGTTAAGTATATTTAGGAATTTTTCCTTATCTTCTGGAGAGAGTGATTCATATTCGGAGCTCCAGTCTGTAGCATGTCCTGTGGCTGTTTCTATTGCTGCAGCAAGACCAGGTGAGCTTGTAAGTGCTCCTGTATAAACTCCGGAAATTTCATAAGGGCTTGCTTTTGAATTTATGAGGGTCATTCCGTAGGTTGAAGCTGCTCCTAAAAATGTTATTAGTATTCCTAATATTATGAATTTTGTTCCGTATTTCTTGAGTACTACACCCATGTCCTTTGATGCAAGAAGCCCTACCGATGCAACAAAGAGTACAAGGAATAGATAGAAAAAGTTTTTAGGTATTACTCCTGACATAATCATATCAGTTGCATATTTGTTACCGTCAAGGTTTTTGGCGTATTTGAGTACTCCCCATCCTGCTATAAGTCCTGTGAAAAGACATCCTGAAATTCCAAAGCTGAATTTTCCGAATTGTAGTTTTCCAAAAAGCATTCCTGATAAAATTGTAATAAACATTAGTACGAAAGGATTCATTATCCAAGCTGTAATATTAAAATCCATAAACAACCTCCTGTGTTATTCTATAGTGCTAAGATATCATAAATTCCATGGTGGGAAAACATTTGCAACATATGTTAAATAGTTTTTTAAATAAATTAAATGATTTTATAAATATTTAAGGAATAACGAACACTGCGTTATTCACGAACTTAAATGCGAAAATAATAAATTTAATTCGCCAAGAGGGCTCTTTGTATTCATAAAGTTCTTATTGTTTTAGTAACAGATGCGATTAATTGGTATGGAACAAGCAAATACGAAAATAAATCAAAAAACATTCGTAGTTTGATTGACTATGGAGAGACATTCTGATAATATATAGTAGCCTAAAAAGCTTAAATTGTTTCAAGGATATCCTGGATTATTTCAATGGGATTTCTTGATTATTAATATATAATCTATCTGCAGGTATATTGCAGAAAAATCAATAGGATAGAGTAAACACTCAAGGGTGTTTAAGGAGGAAAAAATGTCAAATCTAGTTATATTGGGAGCACAATGGGGAGACGAAGGAAAAGGTAAAATTACTGATTTTCTTGCCAAGGAAGCTGATTTTGTTGTCAGATACCAGGGTGGGGACAACGCAGGTCATACTGTAGAACTTGGAGATCAACAATACAAACTTCATCTTGTACCTTCAGGAATACTATACAAGGAAAAACCATGTGTAATAGGAAATGGTGTGGTTGTTAATCCTAAAGCTCTTTGTAAAGAGATGGATTATCTCAACGACCTTGGAGTTTCAACGGACAATTTGGTTATTTCAGACAGAGCCCATATCATTTTCCCATACCATATAGAAATAGACAGACTTGAAGAAGAAGCTAGAGGAAAGAATAAAATAGGAACAACAATTAAGGGAATAGGACCATGCTACAGAGACAAGGTTGAAAGATCCGGAATTAGAATGTGTGACTACCTTAATAAGAAAGACTTTGAAGAGAAACTTAGATACAATATAATGAGAAAAAACGACCTTATAGTAAAATACTATGATGGAACAGCACTTGATGCAGATGAAATAGTAAAAGACTATATGGTTCACATGGAAAGAATTTCAAAATATATTACAGATGTAAATGTAGTTATGAGACAGGCTATAAAAGATGATGCGAAGATTCTTTTCGAGGGAGCACAGGGAACACTTCTTGACATAGATTATGGAACATATCCATATGTTACATCCTCACATCCTACAACTTGCGGTATAGCAGTTGGAGCTGGAATTAATCCGTATAGACTTGAAAATGCGCTTGGTGTTGTGAAGGCTTATACTACAAGAGTAGGAATGGGACCTTTCGTTACTGAGCTTCATGATGAAATGGGAGATGATATCAGAGAAAAGGGATTTGAGTACGGTACTACTACTGGAAGACCTAGAAGATGTGGATGGCTTGACATGGTAATGCTTAACTACTCTGTCGAAATAAACGGATT
Organism: Dethiosulfatibacter sp.; assembly: GCF_983023055.1. Taxonomy (NCBI): domain Bacteria; kingdom Bacillati; phylum Bacillota; class Tissierellia; genus Dethiosulfatibacter; species Dethiosulfatibacter sp. The sequence continues at coordinate 6,034 of NZ_CEZJXU010000108.1, forward strand.
GTCGTCAATGGCTGTTACAAAGCTTGATACTCTTTCAGATATAGAAACACTTAAAATCTGTGTTGCATATAATCTTGATGGAGAGGAAATAGATTATTTCCCTGCAAGTCTTGAAACACTTGGAAGATGCAAGCCTATCTATATAGAGATGAAGGGTTGGACAATGGAAGAAGTTGTTAAGGCTAAAACTTATGAAGAACTTCCAGAAAATGCTAGACTTTATGTTGAAAAAATGGAAGAGCTTTCAGGGGTACCTGCAGATATAGTTTCAGTAGGACCAAAGAGAAGCGAAACTTTCATCAGGAAAGATTTGTTTTAG
>NZ_CEZJXU010000109.1:0-6344 GCF_983023055.1 Dethiosulfatibacter sp.
CGCTTAATTATACTAAAACATTTCTTTTATTGCAATTTGACTGGAAATTCTCAATTTATTTTTTCTTTAACTTTTCCACTTATCTGTAGTTTTATCCATTATACTACTGATTGCCAACACTAGCTGTGATATAATCTATTCCATAAGGAAAAACTAATATTAAAGACAAACGCTAAGGAGAATTTAATGAAACAATACGAATTGATTAATAAAATGCCTAATATTGAAGACTACTTGAACATCAGAAAACATACATTGGGAGAAAAAACTCGTGCTTCTGCAAAAATGGCAGTCAGTAATTCCTGGTATGGTGTACATATAACTATCAGAGAAAAAACTATAGGAATGGGAAGATTGATAGGAGATGGATGCACTTTTCACATAACCGATGTTACCGTCCTGCCCCAGCATCAAGGACTGGGATTTGAAGGTGTAATAATGGAAGCCCTGGTAAACTACTATACTAAAAATGCTCCCAAGGATGGATGTCTCACAGTTATAGCTAAAGGAGATGCTAGAAATATTTATAAAAAATTCAACTTTGAAGAAACTGCTCCCAAATCTGTAGGTATGATATTTAAGAACGAAATCTAAAAAGCTCAAACAATAAAGCAGCTATGCTGCGTTAACAAGGTCACGCTTCATGTGACCAAAGCGGTTATTCAAGATGCGCAGGAAAGTAACCTTAATAACATAATACCAACGCTTCAAGGGATTATGTATTTTTAACTTTCCTAAGCTAAAACAAAACCAGCTCTCATATATTATTTACTGAGAACTGGTTTCTATATTACTGCTGCCATGTTACTCCTTTCGGGTTTTGCCCCTAGGCAGATTTACTGCAACGTTCCTTTCGGATACGTTACTCAACAATCACTTCTTCTGTTTCTCCAATAGGTCAGATATTCATTCACCCTACTTGATTCACTTTTCTTAACTTCTTCAATTATGTTAAAATCAATATTTCAAACTTTTCTTTCTGGTACTCTTTGCTTTCAGGGTTTTCAATCCTAATTACAATTTTTCCAAACTTTACTTGATTTGTTTTTCTTAATTCTTACTAATTGAATATGTTAAAACATTTAAATCTTTAGACTTTTGAATCTTTTACCTTTTTGGTTCTTCAATCCTAATAACAATTTTCCATTAATCTTACTTGATTTACTTCTTTTAACTTTTTCACTTACGTTTCTTCAATATTTCAAACTTTTCTTTTTTGGTAATCTGTTGCTTTTCAGGGTTTTCAATCCTGATTTACAATTTTTCACTAAACTTTACTTGATTTGTTTTTCTTGATTTACATAATTTGAATCGGTTAAAGTATTTCAATCTTTCTGACTTTTGAATTATTTGCCTTTTAGGTTTCACAGGTTCTGTGTTTGTTGTAGTTATGATTATATCACAATGATTTCATTGTGCAAGCGTTTTCCTTCATGTATATTGTATTCATTTCAATACACGAACATTAAAATCACAGGCAACATCCAAGCCCTTTTTAATCAATATCATATACATATCTTTTCTTGAAATTCTTAAATATCATTCATATGAGCTCCACCATCAATGCAGTATTTTCCACAATCCACTAAGGGTACTGCGATTCGCCACCATACCTTAAATATGTCTTGTACAATACTATTCTGAAGAATGTTTTTACAACACCGCCAATAAGCCATCCCAGAATTACATAACCTATAGGTCCCAATATCCAGCCTGAATATTGACCTATCATCATCATTGACAGCATCAAAATGAACATTGGTTTAAAATGACCCTTAGCCAGTTTAAAGCTTGCACCCAGTCCTCCAAAGACACCAAGATCATCGTTGACTATTGCTATTGTCCATGTGGCAAAGTATGCGCTGATAACAACGATTAAAAATACAACAGCCCATCCTGCAGTAGGTATACCCAATATGACGGCATATACAACAAACAACACAATCCACAGAGGAGATAACAAAAGTACAAGAAAATGAATGAATAACTTGCCTCCAAACACTTTTTTCAGATAACCTTTAATACCTGTGAAGAAATGTTCCCTGGTGGGTTTTTCTCCATTTATGGCCGATTGGTAGAGATTGATGCTTCCAACTTCAACTAGTGCCCAAAGTATTAAAAAGATAAAGTATCCGAAAACCAGGAATATTCCCATAGGTGCTAAAACACTAATGAGCACTTCAAATTCTTTTGCATTGTTGATCCCTGTCAAAACTCCACTGACAACAGTGACTCCAACACTTATTACTACAAAAACTCCCAGCAACAGAGCCATTACCAGCTTCAGTAACACAGGTACAAATACGCCCTTGTATCGACTGGACAGTTCAAATGCAGCTTTGCTGTCGTCCATTAACATATCAAACCACATCTATTCCACCTCCGAAAATATGTCATGAGCTGCCGGCTTACCATTGTCCATATACATGACAAAGGAAGTGAGTCCAAAGAATATCTGAAATACCATTCGAACCAGTGATCCAACTATGATGGCTATACTTATTACGGGTAGCATAATATAAAATCCAATCTTTATATAGGGAAGTGCTTCCATATATCCTTGGTTAAATGGAATGTCTCCAGGATTGAAATCACCAGGAAGGTCATCCATGAATTTTGATGAAGTATTTGTAGAACTTCCATTTCCTGAACTCGAATTGTACGAGCCATTTCCAATAGACAAAAATGATCCCCTTATAATGACCAGAACGCTTAATGGTATGAAATGATCCACTGCGAAATGGAAACCTTTTTTAAAACCTTCTATGACAAATACATCTTCTACAACCATGGACACCTTCCACATTATTGTAAAGACAGAAATCATAAGAGGAATCAAAACAAAACCCGTCAATAAGGATAAAACCCCTATAATGATGTAGGGAACCAGTATCAGCAACCAGAGTACTAGCATAATAAGATCAGCAAGTAAAAACCTTATGAAATTTTTCCGCACTCCTTCAATAAACTCCCCTCCAATAAGCTGCTTTTCATGTAAGCACACCTTATACATGTTGAAAAGTCCGGCTTCCAATACTATGCTGGCAACAATGGAGAAAATGATCATTCCTCCAATCCACCATGCTATACTTAGAAAAGCATCCTTAAGAACCTCTCTGCCAAATCCTGTAAATCCAAAACTTACCACTACCTGATACAGGAATACTCCAAAGGCCAAATATAGACAAGTCCTTATGAATATGAGAACCATTTGAGGCATATATAGTCTTCGGTTCTCTACATTTAAATGAAAAGCCTCCTTGAAATAGTCAAACAGCTTCGCAATATCTTTCATATCGCATTACCTTCTCCTTTTTACTTATTCTCAATTCAGTTTGTTAATTCCTTTTGTTTAATTCTTATGTTGTCTATACCTATATTTTATCACACTATCCAAAACATACCAGTATCCATCGAGTGGAATGCACATTGACAAATTAACAAATCGGAGTATAATATTATTTGTCGGTTTTTATCGATAATCAGTGTTGGCATATCGGGACGTGGCTCAGCTTGGTAGAGTACATGACTGGGGGTCATGGGGTCGCAGGTTCAAATCCTGTCGTCCCGACCAACTATATACAAATGTTTAAATATCAACGAAAAACACACTTCCTATGAGTGTGTTTTTTTGTGTGTTAGATTAAGTAGTCAAGGTAATATTATTAACCCTGAAAATTCGATTTTCTCTTCTCTTCAAAGGCTGCAATACCTTCCTTAAAGCTATAAATAGTATTCCTTTTTTCAATTTTACAAAAGTTCAAAAATCGCAAACATCAAAGGTATTGTAATCAGTGAAAACAAATGAGTCATTACTACAATTTTTGATGTGAAGTCCACCTCACAGTCGAACCGGTTGGCTATTACCACTGCTATTGCAGGAGGAGGCAATGAAGCGTATATGAGACATACTCCTTCCATTCTCGGATCCATTTCAATAAATGACAGCACTACTATCATAATCAAGGGGAAAATCACAAGCTTCATAAAGGTTGAAAAATATACAAGGATATCATTGAACATATCCGCAAGTTTAACCCTTCCAATTCTTGCACCTATTATAAACATGGCTAATGGTGTTGTGATTCCTCCTACGGAATCTATCATCTTTTCAGCGAGAACAGGTATATCTATAGAAAATATAAATATGCATAAACCTATGTAGACTGAAATCATATTGGGATTAAGAATCATTCCCTTAAGTTCTTTTTTTCCGAACTTGTCGTAGAATATGGACATTCCATAGGTCCACATGAATAATACTACCGTTACATAAAACATGGAGGCAAAGAAGGTTCCCTCTGATCCATAAACCTGATACACCACAGGAAATCCCATGAATCCGCAGTTTGTCAATGCATTGGTATAACGCATGACTTTTCTCTTGCCCTTGTTCTTCACCTTGATAACTATAAGGTGATTGAAAATTATTGTACCCACTGTAAAAAGAAATGAAAGTTTAAGTACCTTAAGTCCAAGTTCCATCTTTTCAGGAGAATATTCTATATTGAATGATTTGATAACAAGTGCAGGTATTGCAATATTAAGTAGCATGAAGGTGAATGCATTTTCCACTTCAGTCGTTATTATTCCCTTCCTGACAAGTAAAAATCCTATGGCTATGAGAAAACCCATTACCATTACCGAATTTACTACTGTAGCTAATATCATAAAAAACCTCGTCTATTGATACCTATTATCTCTAAATATTGAAACAGCCAGCAATATTAATGCTGACTGTTTAGTTTTATTTATTCGTTAAGATTGTACTATACTCCTAGTACATTTGAAAGATACCTGAATACTCTAGTGAAAAATCCAGCCTTTTCAAGATTCCTTGTTGATTTCAGTGGTATTTCCTTGATCATTTCATCATTTAGATAGACTTCCATTTTACCTACAGTGTCTCCCTTTGATATTGGAGCCTTTAGCTCTTCGTTGTATATGTTTTCTGTCCTCAATGTTGTTTCGTTTTCCACAAGCTTGTAGTAGTCTTCCGCTGCAACAACTTCAAGATTCATATCAAATGCATTTGGAACCATTATTTCTTCAACTATGTCGTCCTTGTTGATTATTTTCTCTATGAAGTAATTGTATAGACCGTATTCAAGCATAGTCTTTGACTTGTTTATTCTGTCGGATTCACTATGGGCTCCCATAATAACAGCTATAATCCTTCTGTTTTTATTGCTGTCTTCCTCGTCAATAAATGGTATTGTTGAAACAAGACACAATCCAGCCTTGTCTGTATACCCAGTTTTTAATCCGTCAACTCCTTCCAGTTCTACAAGAAGTTTGTTGGATGCATTTTTCGCGAAATTTCTTTCAGGTATTACAACCTTAAGCTGTGATGTTGTTTGTGTAATATCGGGATATTTTTTAAGTATATATCTGGCCAGTTTGAATATGTCTTCTGCAGACATAAAGTTCTGGTCTGTTTCCTCATTGTCTATGGGCATTCCGTTTGGGTTGATAAACCTGGCTGTTGTTATGCCTAGTTCATTTGCTTTTTCATTCATTTCTTCCAAAAATGTACTTACATTCCCACTTACATGCTCTGCAATGGCTACTGCAGCATCATTTCCAGACACTATAAGCATTGAATTCATAAGAATTTCAAGTTTTAATGATTCTCCCGAAAGAAGATAAAGAGAGCTTCCACCGCTGTTAGTAGCATTTTTTGAAATATATACATCATCGTCAAAAGACACTTCTCCAGCATCTATTGCCTCTCTTGCAAGCAGGTAGGTCATAAGCTTTGTAATGCTGGCAAGCTCGACAGTTTCATCGGAATTGTATTCATAGAATATTTCTCCAGTTGCCATGTCACCTACTATGGCAGATCTGATATCCTGGCTTACATCTATTTCAGCAAAAGCTGCAGTAATACTTAAAAGAAGCAGTACTGCAACGATTAATGATATTTTTCTTAAACTGTATCTAGAATTCAATTTTCTCTTTTCCTCCAAGGTACGGTCTCAATATTTCAGGCACTGTAACTGTACCATCTTCATTCTGAAAGTTTTCAACCAATGCTGCAAATGTTCTTCCAACTGCAAGTCCAGATCCGTTAAGAGTATGTAGAAATTGAGGCTTTCCGTTGTTTAAAGGTCTGTATCTAAGATTTGTCCTTCTCGCCTGGTAGTCTTCAAAGTTTGAACATGAAGAAATTTCAACATATCTACCATAGCTTGGCATCCATACCTCTATGTCATAAGTCTTTGCTGCTGAGAAGCCTGTATCTCCTGTACAAAGCTCTATTACCCTGTAAGGTATGTTGAGCTTCTGTAGTATCTCTTCGGCGTATCCTGTAAGCTTTTCGAGAAGCTCGTAAGATTCTTCTG
>NZ_CEZJXU010000110.1:0-6293 GCF_983023055.1 Dethiosulfatibacter sp.
TATGTGCATATAGATGTTATGGACGGAGTATTTGTACCGAATATAACTTTTGGATTTCCTGTTATTAAGGCGATAAGAAATATTACAGACAAGGTCTTCGATGTTCATCTTATGATAGAAAAGCCAGAAAGATACATTGATGAATTTGCTGATGTAGGATCAGACATCATAACTGTACATTATGAATCAACTGTGCATCTCCACAGGGTGATTCAAATGATCAAGAACAAGGGATTGATGGCAGGGGTTTCCCTTAACCCTTCGACGCCTGTAATCCTATTAAAAGATATATTAAAAGATCTAGACATGGTACTTTTGATGTCTGTGAATCCAGGTTTTGGAGGTCAGTCTTTTATTAAAGGAACGAAAGATAAGGTACTTGAACTTGTTGAGCTTAAAAATAAATATAATAAAGAGCTTATCATCGAAATAGATGGAGGAGTAAAGGAAACAAATATAGGTGAAATCAGCAGCTGGGGCGTAGATGTTTTTGTAGCAGGCTCTGAAGTATTCAAAGCTGAAAATCCTACAGAAAAAATAAAGAAAATGAAGGATATAATAAATGCCTAGAAAGTGCTTGATAATTACTGGAGGAGAAAAAGTTTCAAAAGACAAAATTCTTTCAGTCATCGATAGTGACACATTTATTATTTGTGCCGACAAGGGTGGAGAAACGGCTTTTGAATATGGGCTAACTCCAGATATTCTTTTAGGTGACTTTGATTCAATAGATCCTGAAATATTTAAAAGTATTGATGTGAATGTAATGGAATATCCTGAAGATAAGGATTTTACTGATACGGAGCTTGCAATTTCCTGTGCATTGGAAAAAGGATTTGAAGAGATAATTCTTGTAAATGCAACTGGAGATAGAATAGACCATGTTTTCAGTACTTTTATGTTGCTTTATAAATATAAAAGGGATAAGATAACAATCATTGGCAATAATTTTGAAGCATTTATTATAGATGGAGATTATGAAATCTCGAATATGAAAGGTAGAACCCTGTCAATAATACCTGTGGAAAGGGAACTTGAAGGTATATGTCTTGAAGGATTCAAGTTTCCATTGAGCAATAGGATCGTCAACCTTGGTGATTCTCTTTGTGTTAGCAATATTGTTGTAAAGGATGAAGCATCAATAAGTTTGAAAAAAGGTACTGCAATAGTAATAATAACAGATTTGGAGGAATAGATATGGAAACGACAGATTTGAGGATATTCTTTAAAAATCCATCGGAATTTTTTGATAAGGAAATTAAACTGGAAGGGTGGATCAGAACTTTAAGATCATCAAAGCAATTCGGCTTTATTGAAATAAACGATGGTACATCTTTTAAAAACATACAGGTTGTTTTTGAAGATAATTTGAATAATTTCGATGAATTGAAAAAATTCAAAACGGGATCGGCAATCGAAGTGGAAGGTATTCTGGTTGAAACTCCTGATGCAAAACAGGAGTTTGAAGTTAAGGCTACATGTATTAGTCTTGTAGCCGATTGTGATTCAAGTTACCCACTGCAGAAAAAGAGACATACACTGGAATACATGAGAAAAATTGCACATTTGAGACCTAGAGCAAATATTTATTCTGCTGGTTTCAGAGTAAGATCTGCAGCTGCTTTTGCAGTTCATAAGTTTTTCCAGGAAAAAGGATTCATATATGTAAACACGCCTATAATCACAGCAAGTGATGCTGAAGGTGCCGGAGAGATGTTTAATGTGTCAACTCTTAACTATGAAGAGACATTGAAAACAAAGGGTGAGGATTTTTCCGAAGACTTCTTTGGAAAGAAGACAAACCTTACAGTGAGCGGACAGCTCGAAGCTGAAACATTTGCTCTCGCATACAAAAATGTTTATACTTTTGGACCTACATTCAGGGCTGAAAATTCAAACACTTCAAGACATGCAGCCGAATTCTGGATGATTGAACCGGAGATGGCCTTCACAGATATCAATGGAAACATGGATATGGCGGAAGATATGATAAAATTTATTATTGACTATGTACTAGAAAACAACAGGGATGAAATTGAATTTTTCAACAAGTTTGTAGACAAGGGACTTCTTGAAAGACTTGAAAATATAAAAAGTGCAGATTTTGAAAGGATTACCTATACCGAAGCAGTTGAAAAGCTTATAGAAAGCGGAGAAAAATTTGACTTTCCAGTAGAGTGGGGAATTGACCTCCAAACGGAACATGAAAGATTCCTTACTGATAGTATTTATGGAAAGCCAGTTTTTGTAACTGATTATCCAAAGGAAATCAAGGCATTCTATATGAGGCATAATGACGACAACAAGACTGTAGCAGCAATGGATCTTCTAGCTCCGGGTGTAGGCGAGATAATCGGTGGATCCCAAAGGGAAGAGAGATATGATGTTCTTATGCAGAAGGTTGAAGAATTAGGAATAGAAGCAGAGGAGCTTTGGTGGTATTTTGAGCTAAGGAAATTCGGATGTGCTTACCATTCTGGATATGGTCTTGGATTTGAAAGACTTATTATGTATCTGACAGGAATAGGAAACATAAGAGACGTAATTCCATTTCCAAGAACCCCACATAATGCGGAATTCTAGAAGTATGATAGAATATTTTAGATTAATTGAATTTCTCAAGGTATTAAACCTTGAGAAATTTTTTATTCTAGCAAGAGAACAATGAAGCTCTACTGCGTTATCTGCAAAAAGAATCCCTCAACAAATAGTGTTGAGGGATTCTTAGTTCAATTAAAAATTTTGACAATGCAAAGGGAATAGCATAAAAAAAACGCGGAGGTTTCTCCGCACTTATTTCATCGAACTATACTGCTCTTTCAACCTTGCCAGATCTCATACATCTGGTACAAACATATTTTCTTTTTGGTACACCATTTTCCAACACTCTTAATCTTCTAACATTAGGTTTCCATGTTCGGTTAATTTTTCTATCCGAGTGACTTACAATGTGACCTGACATCTTGCCCTTGCCACAAATTTCACAATACTTAGCCATAAGCACACCTCCTATCTCCAATAATAAATATGTAAATTTTCAATCTTAAATCAACTGTTACATTCTAACATTAAAAAGTATATATTGCAATAAATATTTTAAGCTATTATAATATTCTTTATAGTAAATAATAATTGGAGGAAAATCATGTCAGTAAAGATAAATAGTGATAATGGAAATATAAACATCGATGAACAAGTTGTTGCGACACTGTCGGGATTGGCGGCCATAGAATGTTATGGTATTGTAGGCATGGCTGCAAAAAGTGCAACAGAAGGGTTCTTCGAACTGGCAAGGAAGGAACAACTGACCAAGGGTGTTAAAGTTACACTTAAGGAAAACAGTGTGATTATAGATTTGTTTGTTATAGTGCAGTATGGTGTAAGAATTTCAACTGTTGCAGAAAATATTATTGCAAAAGTAAAATATAATATAGAAATATATACAGGATTGGCAGTTAAAAGTGTCAATGTGCATGTCCAGGGAGTACGTGTACAGTAGAATCATAGGAGGACAAAATGAAGATTAATAACATAAACAGTATAGCCATCAAGGAAATGATTTTGAGCATGGCGGCTAATCTGGAAAAGAATAAAAACATGGTGGATGCTTTAAATGTTTTTCCAGTACCGGATGGAGATACAGGAACTAATATGCACCTTACTATTCAGTCAGCAGTAAAAGAATCTACTGAATATGAATATACCGATGCAAGAAAGGCTGTCAAGGCAGCTGCAAATGGATCTCTCATGGGTGCAAGGGGAAACTCGGGAGTAATACTGTCACAGCTATTGAGAGGCTTTTCAGAAGGTCTTAAGGATAAGGATGAACTAAGCACCAAGATTATTGCAGAAGCGCTTAAATCCGCTTCTGATACGGCATACAACGCTGTCATGAAACCTGTTGAGGGAACAATATTAACAGTTGCAAGAGAATCATCAGAGAAGGCAATTGAAATTTATGCAAAACAGGATAATATTGTAGAATTTCTAGAGATTGTTATTGAACATGCAAAGGATGCCTTGAGGAGAACACCAGAAATGCTTGATGTATTGAAACAGGCAGGAGTTGTGGATGCTGGAGGACAGGGTCTTGTTTTTCTTATGGAAGGAGCACTGCTCTATCTCAAGGGTGAAAAAATAGATACTCTTGATGTTGAAAATGTCGAAATTAAGGAAACTGAAGATGAACTTGGATTATTTCTTTCTGAAGAGGATATAAAATTTGCATATTGTACGGAATTTATCATCAATAAAACTTCTGCAGAAAGGGAAAAATTTCTCGACATCATAAAGAACAAGGGCGATTCAATAGTGTGTATCAAAGATGAGGATATTATAAAAGTCCATATTCATACAAACGAGCCAGGTTATATTCTGGAAAAGGCTGGAAGATATGGAGAACTTATAAACATAAAAATAGACAATATGAGAAAACAGTTTAGAGACAAGAGGAAAGCAGCTAAGCCCATGGAGAAGAAAAAGGATGCCTTTATTTCCATTGGAATGGGAGAGGGTGTTAAAAAGGTATTTGAAGAGCTGGGAGTTGATGTATTCATTTCCGGTGGACAGACTATGAATCCAAGCACTGAAGATATTATGAAGGCAGTGGATTCCGTCAATTCAGACAATGTTTTTATTCTTCCAAACAACAGCAATATCATATTGGCTGCAAATCAGGCAAAAGAAATCTCAGATAAAAACATTTTTGTAATACCAACAAAGACGATTCCTCAGGGAATTTCATCGATGATTGCATACAATCCTGAATTTGATGAAAAAGATAATGAATCTACAATGATAGAAGCATTGGAAAATGTAAAAACAGGGCAGGTTACCTATGCAGTAAGGGATACTGTTGTAAACGATATTGAAATCAAGAAGGATAATATAATTACAATTCATGATGGAAAAATAATATCAAATGGTGAAGACAAAAGGGAAGAAACCCTTAAGCTTCTAAAGGAAATGGTAGACGAGGACAGTTATCTCATAACATTGATTCTTTTTACCACAGGGCGATGATTATAAAGAATATGGTGAAGAAGTTGAAAAGGAAGATGCAGAAGAAATTGCGACTGAAATCGAGAGATTTGCTGAAGATTGCGATATTGAAGTAATATCAGGCGGGCAGCCTTTATATTATTATATAGTATCAGTAGAGTAAGAAATAGCATTATACTGTTGGCTGTGGAATAAACGGCTTTCGGTGTAATGCTATTGGATTAAGAGGTGTTTATGGATGTGACGCTTAGGGACATACCTGGTGTAGGAGTTAAAAGTACTGAGAAATTAAACAGGCTTAATATCTTTACTGTAGATGACTTAATGGGATATTTTCCATTCAGATATGAGGATAGAACAGTAGCCAGACCCGTATCTCAATTAGAGGACGGAGACAAGGCATTGATTTCAATAAGGTTTTCATCTGGAGTAAGAAATAAAAAAGCGAGAAATAGAAAAAGTATAACTGAAGTAGAGTGTTCCGATGATACTGGTGTAATTAGAGCCATATGGTTCAACCAGCCTTATATAGCAAATAAAATAGCTGAATATAAGGATGCCTGTCTTTATGGTAAAATCCAAAAGTTCAACGGTGGGCTTCATATTATAAACCCCGAAATTGAAAATATGGATAATTCCAATAAAATAATGGGCATCAAACCAGTTTATAAATTAAGTAAAGGCATTTTAAACTATGAGGTTAAAAAAGCTGCTTTGGGATTTTTCAACAAATACGGTTGTTTTATTGAAGATATAATTCCTGAGTATCTTATGATAAAATACAAGTTGTTGAAACGAAGGGATGCTTTAAGATGTATACATTTCCCTCCGGATAAGAAGTCTTACCAGAGGGCAAAAATAACACTAGCCTTTGAGGAACTATTGATACTTCAACTTGGACTAGCTGCTATCAAGTCTGGAAATGAAATAAACAAGGGAAAGGTTCATGCCTATAAAAATGAAATAAATGAATTCAAGAAATACCTTAAGTTTGAGCTTACAGGTGCACAGAACAAGGTTATTGAAGAAATCAAAACAGACATGTGTTCAGACAGGATAATGAACAGACTGGTACAGGGAGATGTCGGAAGTGGAAAAACCGTTGTATCATTTTTTTCCGTTTTTTTAGCCTGGAGAAATGGTTGTCAGTGTGCTTTGATGGCTCCCACAGAGGTTCTAGCCAGACAGCATTATCAAGGGTTTTCCGAGCTTTTTTCAAAAGTTGGAATAAGAACGGAAGTACTGCTGGGAAGTCAGAAGAAAAAAGAAAAAGAAGAAATCAAAAGAAAACT
>NZ_CEZJXU010000111.1:0-6246 GCF_983023055.1 Dethiosulfatibacter sp.
GATGTAGCCAAGGCACAGAAAGTTGCATCAGAACTTAAGACCATTCAGAACAAGCTATCCACCTATTATAAAATAAAGGAAAATGTGGAGGAAATAGAAATAACTCTACAGCTTATTGAGGAAGAAGAGGATGAAGGATATATTACTGATCTTAAGTCACTTGTAAAGGATACGGGTGAAGAAATAGAGAAATTCAGAATAAAGACTCTCTTGAACGGCGAATATGACAAAAACAATGCAATACTTACAATACATGCGGGAGCTGGAGGCACTGAAGCTCAGGACTGGGCAGAGATGCTTATGAGGATGTATACCAGGTGGGCTGAAAAAGCGAAGTACAAAATTCAAATACTTGACATACTTTCCGATACGGAAGCAGGAATAAAAAGTGTTACACTTTTAATCCAAGGAGAATATGCATATGGATATCTCAAATCTGAAAAAGGTGTTCACAGGCTTGTAAGAATTTCCCCGTTTGATTCATCGAACAGAAGACATACGTCCTTTGCATCAGCGGATATAATGCCTGAGCTTGATGACAGTATTGAAATTGACATCAATCCGACCGACATCAAGATAGATACATTCAGAGCAAGCGGAGCCGGTGGACAGCACGTAAACACGACGGATTCAGCAGTAAGGATAACCCACCTTCCTACAGGTGCAGTGGTATCCTGCCAGAATGAAAGATCGCAACACAAGAACAAGGCTACTGCCATGAAAATGCTTATGGCTAAGCTTATTGAAATAAAAGAGACGGAAAATAAGGAAAAAATTGAGGACATACAGGGCAACTACAACCAGATAGCCTGGGGAAGCCAGATAAGGTCTTACGTTTTCCATCCATACAGTCTTGTGAAGGATCACAGGACAAATGCTGAAAAGGGAAATGTTCAGGCTGTAATGGACGGAGACATAGACTTGTTCATGAATGAGTATTTGAAAATGGAAAGTATAAATAACAGACAGGAGAGCTAAAATGGATATAATAAAAAAACTGTGTGAAGAATTTAGCCTGAAAGAATTCCAGGTAAAAAGCACTGTGGATCTTATAGATGAGGGAAATACCATTCCCTTCATAGCCAGATACAGAAAGGAAAAGACGGGATCTCTTGATGACGTTGTTTTAAGGGATTTGGATGAAAGACTGACATATATAAGAAACCTTGAAGAAAGAAAAACAGAGGTTTTAAGACTCATAGAAGAGCAGGGCAAGCTTACTGATGAATTGAAAAAAAATATACTCACTGCGGAAGTTCTTCAGAGAGTGGAAGACCTGTACAGACCTTACAAACAGAAGAAGAAAACACGTGCAACCGTAGCAAAGGCAAAAGGTCTGGAACCTTTGGCTGAGATTATACGTAGACAAGAATTAGTGACCGGTTCGTCAGAAGAACTCGCCCAGCCTTATTTAAGCGACGAGGTAAAGACTGTAAAGGTAGCATTCAACGGTGCAATGGACATAATTGCAGAGGCCGTATCAGACGACGCTGAATATAGAGAGAAAATTCGTGAAATCTTCTTGAAAGAGGGATCTATTTCTACATCAGCGGTAAATGAGGAAGAGAGTACAGTCTACGACATGTACTACAAGTTTACAGAGGAAATTTCAAAAATTGCAAATCACAGAATATTAGCTATAAACAGGGGAGAAAATGAAAAGATATTAAAGGCTAACCTGACTACTCCTGATGAGAAAATAGTAAACTATTTGAAAAATAGGATAGTGAATAATGAAAATGCGGTTACGACTGAGTATCTTAATAAGTCCATTGAAGATTCATACAAGAGACTTATCAATCCTTCGGTGACTAGGGAGATAAGAAACATTCTTACAGAAAAGGCTGAAGTGGAAGCAATCAAGGTCTTTTCAAAAAATACGAAAAATCTTCTTTTGGTGCCACCTGTGAAGGACTCGGTGGTTCTTGCAGTTGACCCTTCATTCAGAACGGGATGCAAGCTCACAGTCCTAGATGGAACAGGAAAGGTTCTTGAATATGATACAATATATCCAAACGAGCCTCAAAACAAGGTGAAGGAATCAAAGGCGAAAATAAATGAATTAATAAATAAATATGGTATCGATATTATAAGCATAGGAAATGGTACAGCCTCAAGGGAAACTGAAATGCTTGTGGCAGACATACTGCAGGAATCGGATAAAAAAGTTTCATACACAATAGTAAGTGAGGCGGGAGCTTCTGTATATTCGGCTTCAAAGCTGGCTACTGAGGAATACCCTGACATAGATGTATCTATAAGGGGAGCAATATCCATAGGTAGGAGACTGCAGGATCCTCTAGCGGAATTGGTAAAAATAGATCCAAAGAGCATTGGTGTAGGACAGTATCAACATGATGTAAACCAGTCAAAGCTTGGAAAGGCTCTTGATGGAGTTGTAGAAGACTGTGTAAATAATGTAGGTGTTGACCTAAATACAGCATCTTATTCTCTATTGCAATATGTTGCCGGTGTAAACAAGTCTGTAGCCAAGAATATAGTTGCATACAGGGAAGAAAACGGCAAATTTCACAGCAGAAACGACCTTAAAAAAGTTAAGAGGCTTGGTGACAAGGTATACGAGCAGTGTGGTGGATTCATGAGAATAAGCGACGGTGAAAACTACCTGGATAAGACAGCAGTTCATCCAGAGTCTTACGATATAGCAAAGAAACTTCTTGTTAGACTTGGATATGACTTTGAGCATCTTGGGAATTTAAAGCTTACAGACTTTAATGAGAAAATCCTGTCTGTTCCAGTACAGGAAAAGCATGCTACTCTTGAAATCAAGGGTGGAAGAAAGATGAAAAGCCTTCAAGATCTTGCAAGACTTAAGGTTACCAAGAAGAAAAAATCAACAAATGAAATGCTAAGCGACAGATATAAGGTTCTTTCAGAAGAACTTGGAGTTGGACTTCCTACATTAATAGACATAATCGAAGAGCTTAAAAAGCCGGGCAGGGACCCTCGTGATGAAATGCCAAAGCCTATATTCAGAAATGATGTACTTAAAATGTCTGACCTAAAGCCAGACATGATAGTAACTGGTACTGTAAGAAACGTTGTGGATTTTGGCGCCTTTGTCGACATCGGCGTAAAGCAAGACGGATTGATTCACGTATCGGAAATAAGTGACAAATATGTAAAATCACCTATGGAAGTTGTACAGGTAGGAGATACTGTTTCGGCAAGAATCCTGGAAATAGACACAAAGAGAAACCGAATATCACTGACATTGAAAAAGAACAAGAATAAGAAATAAAATACAAACAAAAATAAGATAATAAACAAATCCCGTGGGCGTCCACGGGATTTGTTTATTTCTACTATAATGGCTGATGTGTTGGAAATTTAATTGTACTAATTTTTGTATGTATAATACTCCGATGTAAGCTGAAAACTGTCTCCTATGCCTTTCGACAATATGATTTCATTATCCTTGGTTATAAAGATTGCTTCCGTGTTTTTAGTTTTTTCGATGAATTCGAGACCTTTTTCAAGTCCCATGAGAAGTACGGAGGTTGAAAGAGCATCTCCGTCAAAAGAATTGTTGGTAATTATGGACACACTCTTGATATTGTTTTCAGCTGGATAACCCGTATGGGGATTAAGGATATGGTGGTATTTCACACCATCTTCAATAAAATATCTTTCATAGTCTCCGGAGGTGACAATCGAAAGATTACTGCCTTCAATGATTCCCATATATCCTCCTCTTGTCACGTCAGGATCCTGTATACCTACTTTAAAGGCATTTCCATCAGGTTTAGAACCAATCAGTAACACATTGCCTCCGAGGTTTAATATGGCACTGTCCACTTCTAGTTCTCTAGCTTTTTTAGCTGCCTGGTCGGCGATATATCCCTTTGCTATGGCTCCAAGGTTTGCATACATGTCCCTGTCTTTTATGAAAATTGTTGAATTCTTATGGTTGATTACAATTTTCCCATAATCTATAAGCTCAAGTGCAGATTTTATTTCATCGGCAGAGGGAATATGCTGTTCATCCGTTCCAATTGCCCATAGTGATATGAGAGGGGCTGAAGTAATGTCGAAGAGTCCTCCAGAAAGAGTTGAATATTCTATTGATTTTTCAAAAACTGCCAGTGTATCCTCTGATACTTCAACAGGTCCTATACCTGCATTATTCCTTATGAAATCTAGTTCACTGTCTTCTTCATGGATGCTAAGCTTTTTTTCCAATTCTGAAATAACTTTGAATATTTCATCAATTGATGAATCGTCTTCAGTACCGTAAAGGGTGATGGTTATCATTGTATCCAGCATAAACTCGTTCTTTGATACTTTTAAATTATTATCATTATCTGAATTATTTGTTGTGCATCCCCATAGGGGTAGGGCAAGGGTCAGTATCAGTACAATACTGAGTATTTTTTTCATTTATTATGTCTCCTTTTGTAATTACTGTAACTGCTATGGTGATTATACTATTTTAGGGCTAAATCTTCAACATTAAATTCCGCAGTTAATGTTGATTTGTTAACAATCCCAACAAATCTATTGAAAAACATTCTCATATATGATATTATAGCAGTAAATTTTCATCCCCTTCAAACATACCAATCTTTATAATTTTCTAGGAGTGATTTAATGCACAATTTAATATATGTCCTGCTTTTGGGATTGTGGCTGGTTTTTGCCGAAAGATTTTCCATTGAAGTTTTGATCACTGGAATTTTCGGAGTTATTTTGGTCGCCCTCATGAACAAAAAACTCATTAAAAAAATACGGTTAAGCATCGGATTAAAGAGTATTCCATATTTCTTTGAATATATTTTCATTCTTTTTTATGAAATAATCAAGGCAAATATTCATGTAGCCATACTGGTATTATCACCAAAGCCGAAGCTATCACCAACTTTTGTAAAACACAAAATCAGTCTCAAATCGGACCTTAACAGGACTATTCTGGCAAATTCCATAACATTGACACCGGGAACTCTTACAGTTTCAATGGATGATGATGTAATGCTTATACATTGCCTTACTGAGGAATTCAGCAAATCAATCGAAGATACAAGATTTGAAAAAATTTTAATGGAACTGGAGGAACTTTATTATGATTAGTCTTCTTAATTTCACAATATTGATTCTGTCTTTAACCATATTCCTATGTGTATACAGGGCAATCAAGGGACCTACTATTTCAGACAGGATAATAGCAATAAACCTTGTGGGAACAAAAGTTATATCAATAATAATAATAGTGTCTTTTATTTTCCACGAAAGCTATTTCATTGATGTTGCACTGGTCTATGCACTGATTAGCTTTTCGGCTTCAATAATAATATCAAAAACCATAAAGGAGCAGTGATATGGCAAGAAATATAATAACAAGCTTATTCCTGCTTTCAGGAATCTTCTTCTTTCTGGTAGGAACAATAGGAATATTGAGATTCCCAGATATTTATACCAGGGCGCACAGCAGTGCAAAATGCGACACCCTGGGAACTGTTTTTACACTGTTGGGACTTTGTATCTACAATGGCTTTGATGCAGTTACACTGAAGATAATAGTAATAATAGGTTTCATATGGGTTACTTCACCAACGGCAACCCATATTATTACCAAGGCACATTACGAAAAAGAAAGTGAGGATATTTAATGGAACTATTCAGTATTATAATGTTAATATCCTTAATTGTATTTTCTATATCAATTTCAATAGTAAAAGACCTGTTGTCAACCATTATTGTATTCATGGTCTATAGCCTTATAATGGCGGTATTGTGGCAGCAGCTTAATGCTCCCGACCTGGCAATAACGGAAGCTGCAGTAGGTGCAGGAGTAACTACATTTCTTTTCATAGCAGCTTTGAAGAAGATAAAAGGAGAGAATAAATGAGACTTGCAAGTGCAATAACCATAGCCATCCTTCTGATAGTCCTTCTTCTGTCAGGGGTAAGTGAACTGCCTTCTTTTGGAAATCCCTACAATCCCGACAACAACGAATTGAGTCATTCGTATCTTGAAAAAGCAACAGAAGAAACGGGATCGATGAACATAGTAACAGCAATAGTACTTGATTACAGGGCACTGGACACATTTATGGAAGCTTCAGTTTTGTTCACAGGCGCTTTAATCATTCTGCTGCTGTTCAAGAAAGCGGCTCCGCCGCGTTAATCGTGCAGGAAAGTATCCTTAACCGCATAATACCAACGATTCAAGGGATTATGCATTTTTACTTTCCTAAACTGCAAGAAAGCGGACAACCCGCGTTAAACG
>NZ_CEZJXU010000112.1:0-6233 GCF_983023055.1 Dethiosulfatibacter sp.
AGTAAATGAGAAATTCCCCAGGATCATGAAGGTGAGGCAAATAAAGAAGGACGGCAGCAAATATTTTGGACCGTATACAAGTTCCTATGCTGTAAAGCAGACAATAGAAAGCATAAGGAACATATTCAAGATAAGAAACTGCAGCCTTAAGATAGTTACAGGAAAAGAAAGTGCAAGACCCTGTCTCAACTATTATATAGAAAGATGCAAGGGACCCTGTATAGGCAAGATTGATAGTGCAGAGTACAAAGAATCAATAGACGAGGTTCTTCAACTCTTGAACGGAAGGGAAGACAAGCTTATAAATATTCTTGAAGAAAGGATGATGGAAGCTTCCGAAAACCTCCAATTCGAACATGCCGCAGAATACAGAGACAGGATATCTGCCATAAGAAACCTTAGCGACAAGCAGAAAATCACAAATACTAACCTTAAGGATTTGGATGTCATAGGACTTGCAACGGGAGAGAGTGACGCAATAGTACAGATTTTCTTCATAAGAGGGGGAAAAGTCATAGGAAAGGAAGACTATCTTATGACAAGAAACCTGGAGGACAGCACTTCTGATCTTGTATCCTCTTTTGTAAAACAGTACTACTCCGGTACTGTGTATATTCCAAAGGAAATATATATTGAAACCGAAATACCTGACCAGGATCTCATTTCCAAATGGCTTGGAGAAAAAAGAGGCAGCAAGGTTGAACTTAAGATTCCCATTAAGGGAGAAAAAAGCATGCTAATGAAGATGGTCAAGAAGAATGCAGAAGAAAAGCTTGAAAAGGATATAGAGAAAATAAAGATAAGAAGAAAAGAAAACCAGGATGCCCTTGAAGAATTGACGGAACTCATAGGTCTTGAAGATATACCTTTTAGGGTTGAGGGATATGATATATCCAATATTCAGGGAGTTGAAAATGTAGGTTCCATGGTGGTCCTTGAGGAAAGTGAGTTCAAGAAGAGCAGCTATAGAAGGTTCAGAATCAAGGAAGTAATTGGTCAAGACGATTATGGATCCATGGAGGAAATGCTTGAAAGAAGGATTAACAGGGGACTCAAGGAAAGAAGCCTTATTGAGGAAAAGAAGGGTTTTGGAAAGTTTCCTGATCTTATACTTGTAGATGGAGGCAAGGGTCATGTGAACATAGTAAAGGAAGTCCTCAGGGACCATGGACTCAGGATACCGGTTGCAGGAATGGTAAAGGATGATAAGCACGCCACAAGGGGACTCATTTATGAAAACAAGGAAATAATGCTTTTAAGAAATACCAAGCTCTACCGTCTTATAAGTTCAATGCAGAACGAGGTTCATAGGTTTGCCATAAGCTATCACAGGAACTTGCGGAAAAAGAATACCTTCAAGACTGTCCTGGACAATATTGAAGGTGTTGGTGAAAAAAGGAAGCTAGCACTAATTAAATATTTCGGCTCTGTTGAAGGTGTGAAAAAAGCATCCCTGGAGGACCTTGAGAAGGCACCGCTAATGAACAGTAAGACAGTAAAAAGCGTATTCGAATATTTTAACAAGGATGGTGAGGTCAAATGAAATTGATTTCTATGAAGGAAATTGTAAAAGGAATGGATTTGGAAGTGATATATATGCCTGAAGCCAAGGACGCCCATGTCCATAACGGAGAACTTATAAGACCGGGACTTCAGCTGGCAGGTTATTTTGATATGTTTGGTTATGAAAGAATACAGATAATTGGAAGGACGGAATCGAATTATATAGATACCCTTAGCGGAGGGATAAAGATAAACAGGCTGAATAAGATTTTCTCATATCCAATACCAGCTGTAATAGTATGTTCTGGAAGAGAAGTTGATCCTGCCATGTTGTATTGTGCAAAAAAACACGGAAGGGCTCTACTGCGTACGCAAGACAGAACAACCAAGCTTATTAGGGACCTGGGAATTTTTCTTGAGGAGAAGTTATCTCCCGAAAAGACCATTCACGGAGTTTTTATGGAGGTATATGGAGTTGGAGTTCTCATAAGAGGAAAAAGTGGAATAGGTAAGAGTGAAACAGCGCTTGATCTTATCAAGAAGGGACACAGGCTTATTGCCGACGACGCTGTAATAATGAGGAAGATAGATAACAGCATTGAATGCACCTCTCCGCCATTGACAAGGCATTTGTTGGAAATAAGAGGCGTTGGAATCATAGATATAAAATATATGTACGGAGTAGGTTCTGTAAAGATAAATCAAAGGCTTGGACTCATTTTGGACCTTGAAGAATGGGGGGACAAGCAGGTATATGACAGACTTGGTTTTGACAGTGAATATGAGGATGTATTTGGAGTCAGTATTCCCAAATCTAAAATACCCGTAAGGATAGGAAGAAATACTTCAATGATAGTGGAGGTTGCAACAATGAATTTAAGACAGAAACTTCTGGGATATTCAATAGAAGAGGAATATAATAAAAGGTTTATGGATAATATTAACAGCGAGGAAGTATAAGCAGATTCCACGTATGAATTATAGAAGGAATTGTTACACTAAAATTAGTGAATTGTTCCTAATATTATATGGATTGTATTTAAAACGTGAACATTGCTCTTAGCTGAATAAATGTTAAATGGAACCGGTGTATTTTTTAACAGTAGGAATTTTAAAAAGTGAACAATTTGAAAGGTGATTTTCGTTCCTTGCATGGCGGACAAATTTCCAGGAAAACAATTACAACGCGTAATTAATTTAAAACATAAAATTCGGTTTTAAATAAATAAAATGCAAAAAAAACTTAATTTTTCTTTTAAAAAGTCAATAGACTTGATATTCTTTATAAGAACAAATTGCAGGCAGAAACTTGTTAACTTGCTTAAATAAGTATTTTTAGACCTTGCGGAATAATCAAAGGAAGAAAATATAAAAAACGTTATGTTTTTCTATTGACGATTAGTACTGCGCATATTATACTTAGTTGTAACTGTTCTGCATATTGTATACAAGATAACCAAGGAGGTTAGTTTAAATGGCAAAATCAATGAGAACTATGGATGGAAATACGGCAGCAGCTTATGTTTCCTATGCATTCACTGACGTAGCAGCAATCTACCCTATTACTCCGTCATCACCGATGGCTGAGCACGTAGACGATTGGGCTGCAAATGGACAAAAAAATCTATTCGGACAAGAAGTAAAGGTGACTGAATTACAGTCAGAGGGTGGAGCTTCAGGAGCCGTTCACGGTGCACTGGCTACAGGAGCCCTAACAACAACATTTACAGCATCACAGGGATTATTACTTATGATTCCAAACATGTACAAGATAGCTGGTGAATTATTGCCGGGTGTTTTCCATGTTAGTGCCAGAGCTATAGCAAGTCATGCATTGTCAATATTCGGAGATCACTCTGATGTTATGGCTGCAAGACAAACTGGATTTGCATTCCTGGCTTCAGGAAGCGTTCAGGAAGTTATGGACCTTGCAGGTGTTGCACATCTTACTGCAATCAATTCAAGAGTACCTTTCGTACATTTCTTTGACGGATTCAGAACTTCACACGAAATTCAAAAAATCGAAGTAATAGATTATAGTGAATTTGAAAAACTGCTTGACTTTGAAGCTGTTCAGGCATTCAGAGACAGAGCATTGAACCCTGAGCACCCTGTAACTAGAGGTACTGCTCAAAACCCTGATATCTTCTTCCAGGCAAGAGAAGCATCTAACGGTTTCTATGAGAATCTACCAGAAAAAGTGGCGGGATACATGGAAGACATAAGCAAGGTGACAGGAAGAACTTACAAGCCTTTTAATTATTATGGAGCTCCAGATGCGGACAGAGTAATAATTGCAATGGGATCAGTAACTGAAACAATAGAAGAAACTATCGATTATTTAATAGCTAAGGGAGAAAAAGTCGGTGTTGTTAAAGTACACCTTTACAGACCTTTCTCAGAGAAATATTTCTTCGATGTACTTCCAAAGACAGCTAAGAAAATTTCTGTACTTGATAGAACAAAAGAGCCTGGTTCACTTGGCGAGCCTCTTTACCTTGATATTAAGTCAATGTTTTATGACAAGGAAGACAAGCCATTAATCGTAGGCGGAATATATGGACTTGGATCAAAGGATACACTTCCTTCACATATCAAGACTGTATTTGAGAATCTTTCTGCAAACGAGCCAAAAGACGGGTTCACACTAGGTATAGTTGATGATGTAACTTTTAGATCACTTCCACTTGGAGAGCCTATCGATGTTGCTTCTAAAGGAACTATCAGCTGTAAATTCTGGGGTCTTGGTTCAGACGGTACAGTTGGAGCAAATAAAAACGCAATAAAAATAATCGGTGACAATACTGATAAGTATGCACAAGGTTATTTCTCATATGACTCTAAAAAATCTGGTGGTGTAACTGCTTCTCACTTGAGATTCGGTGATGCTCCTATCAGATCTACATATCTTATAAATAAAGCTGACTTCATATCTTGTGCTCAGCAGTCTTATGTTGATAAGTATGACCTTCTAAAAGGTATCAAGAAAGGTGGAACTTTCCTTCTTAATACTCTATGGTCTGCAAAAGAGATTGAAGCTAATCTTCCAGGTGAACTTAAGAAGGCTATTGCTGAGAATGATGTTAAGTTCTATACAATAAATGCAACTAAAATTGCTGAAGATATCGGACTTGGAAATAGAACAAACATGGTAATGCAGTCTGCATTCTTTAAGCTTTCAGGAGTAATTCCGATAGAGGAAGCTACTGGATACCTTAACAAGGCAATTGAAAAATCATACGGTAAAAAAGGTCAAAAAATTGTAAAAATGAACGAAGAGGCTGTTAAGCAGGGAATAACTGAACTAGTTAAAATAGAAGTTCCTGCTGCTTGGATTAATGCAGAAGCAACAGTTGTAGCTGTAGACGATTCAGATAAGCCGGCATTTATCACTGAAATACTTGAGCCTATAAACAGACAAGACGGAGACGATATTCCAGTAAGTAAGTTCGTAGGAAGAGAAGACGGTACATTCCCACAGGGAACTGCTGCTTATGAAAAAAGAGGTATAGCTGTAAATGTACCTGAATGGCAAATGGACAATTGTATTCAATGTAACCAGTGTGCATTCGTATGTCCACACGCTGTTATAAGACCATTCCTTCTTAGTGAAGAAGAAAAGGCTAATGCGCCTGAGACTTTTGAAACTATAGATGCAAAAGGTAAAGGATTTGAAGGACTTCAATACAAAATTCAAATATCTTCACTTGACTGTACAGGATGTGGAAACTGCGTAGACATCTGTCCTTCTAAGAATAAAGCAATTGTAATGAAACCTATCGGAACCCAAACTGAAAAAGAAGTTCCAAACTGGGATTATGCAATTAAGAATGTAACTATAAAAGATAATATTATGGATAAAAAATCTGTAAAGGGAAGTCAGTTTGCAATGCCTTATCTTGAGTTCTCAGGAGCTTGTGCAGGATGTGGAGAAACTCCTTATGCCAAGGCTGTAACTCAACTTTACGGAGATAGAATGATAATTGCCAATGCTACTGGATGTTCTTCAATCTGGGGTGGATCTGCTCCTTCTACAGTTTACTGCCAGGATGCACAAGGTAAAGGACCAGCGTGGGCTAACTCACTGTTTGAAGACAATGCCGAGTATGGATACGGAATGGCTATGGGCGTTAAGCAAATGAGAGACAACATCAAGGTTAACATGGAAACTCTTATGGCTAAAGAAATCTTCAGTGCTGAAATTAAAGAAGCATTTAAGGTTTGGATAGACACTATGGAAGATGGAGAAGCTTCTAAAGCTGCTTCTGCTGAAGTTCTTGAACTTCTTCAAAAACTTACTCCATGTGATGATTGTAAGAAATCAGTTCAAAATATACTTGACAGAAAAGATTATCTAATCAAGAAATCTGTATGGATTCTTGGTGGAGACGGATGGTCTTATGATATAGGATACGGTGGACTTGATCATGTTCTTGCAAGTGGAGAAGATGTAAATATACTTGTATTCGATACAGAGGTTTACTCAAACACTGGTGGACAGTCTTCTAAAGCTACTCCAACTGCAGCAGTTGCTAAGTTTGCTGCAGCAGGAAAGGATATCAAGAAGAAAGATCTTGGTATGATTGCGGCAACTTACGGTTATGTATATGTAGCGCAGGTTGCTATGGGAGCAAACAAGAACCAGTTCATGAAAGCATTGGTTGAAGCTGAAAGCTACAAAGGACCTTCACTAATTATGGCTTACGCTCCATGTGTAAACCATGGAATAA
>NZ_CEZJXU010000113.1:0-6190 GCF_983023055.1 Dethiosulfatibacter sp.
ACACTTAAAGCTCCCATGGTTACTACAACAAACAGGATATCGATTATTTTACGCAGGAATACAGGAACACGGCCATCCAGTGCATCATTTAATATGTCGCTGAATTTAAATGATTTTTTTCCTTTGATATAAAATGTGTACATAACTAGTATTGCGCAGACCAGATAAGAAGACCATGGAACAAATCCCCAATGCCAGAACGAAGCTGTAATTGAAATTTCAGCAGCTTCTGCCGACAGTGCAATGATTCCTGGAGGTGGTCCCATGTAATAGCTGATGCTTTCCATAAATATCCAGTACATAGTTGCCGAACCGAAACCTGCAGCTATTGTCATGAACAATATGCTTGACTTCTTGAAGGTTGGGTTATTATCTCCTAGATAGACTCTTCCGTATTTTGTCACCATGAAATATATTACTGCAACCAGGGTTATCATTCCAAGCCATAGATAGATCCAGCCCATTTGGTGAGTGAGTACGCTGAACATTTTTTTTGAAAGTGTAACTCCCTTCTCGGGGAATACTGCCATAAGAATACCGAGGATTAGCAGTACTGCCGAGCCTGTAATCAGTGTAACCCATTCAATATTATTTTTTGATTTATCTTTGTGTTCATTCATTAAAATTTCTCCTTTGATTTATTTTACCAAGTAAATGAGTATTCTTTTATTACATCTTCATCGATGTCAACTCCAAGACCAGGTCTGTCTGGAACTGATACGTATCCGTCAATTGAGCGAACCAGGTTTTTGTCCAGGTCGCGGAAGAATGGACTTGCGCTGTTGGAGTATTCCATTGTGGTTCCATGCTGGAATGATGCCAGTGACTGAACCGTTGCAGCAAGCAGGATGCCTGAGCCGTAGTTGTGTGGTATAAGTCTGCATGAATTAAGTTCTGCAAGCATATTGATTCTTTTCATTTCTGTTATTCCACCACAGTTTGTTACATCTGGCTGAACTATGGCAGGGCTTGCCTGTTGCATAAAGTCATTGAATTCGCGAACTGTTGTTAATGCTTCTCCACCGGAAATTTTTGTTTTGACCATGGAAGCCAGTTTGCGGTAAGAATTGTAGTCCGTTGCAAGACAAGGCTCTTCTACCCACTCCAGATTGTATTCTTCCAGTTTCATCATTCTTGACAGAGCTGATCCGAAATCAGGCCAAAGCTTTGATACATCTACCGCCAGTCCTATATCGTCTCCCAATGCTTCTCGGAGTTTTTTTACAACTCCTACGTCATATTTTTCATCAAGACCGTAGGGAGTGCCTCCGAACTTGAGTGTGTCGAAGCCACCGTCGGCAAGGGCACGTTTTGCTGTTTCAACTGTTTGGTCCATATCCTCATGGGGGATAAAGGTACCGTATGTTTTGATCTTGTCTCTGTACTTGCCGCCTAGAAGCTGATAAACAGGGACATTGTAGTACTGACCGGCGATATCCCACAATGCAATATCAACAGCACTGATGGCATGTATGCCCACACCTGCACGACCGTAGTGCAACGTTTTCAGATACATCTTGTTCCACAATCTTTCAATGTCAAGTGGATTTTCTCCTATTAGAAGGTCCTTCAGGCTGTAGGAAAGGTAATGGGATGTAGGCATATCAAATAAAGTTTTTATGATTGCTGGATTGGAGTCTGTTTCACCCCAGCCTACTATACCATTGTCTGTTGTAATCTTTACCAGTGAGCAGTCCATTCCCCATTCGACTTCAACATCTCCGTTTTCAGGTGGCACTCTTAGTGCAAATGATTCTACTTTTGCTATTTTCATAACATTACTCCTTTTAAATCTAGTTAGTATTTGGTTAACCACTCATATATAAAGCAATTACTGTGCCAAAAATTGATATTCTGGAAATATTTGTTCAAATAGAGGATTACTGATGCTTTTTACTCTGAATTGATAAAAAAACATAAAAATATTGACTTAAATTGAGATAGTTGATAATATTAAAGTAATATTGAGTCAAAAGTCAATCGCGACATTGAAGCGTATATGATTCGAAATTGAAAAAGCTATGAAAGTGAAGCGAATCAATATTGAATATGAATCAAAAATGAAATAGAAACTTGCTGATGTGAGTCAGTATTTGGAGGTCTACAATGAAAAGAAGTGATTTGATCAGGATACTGGACAATATGTATGACGAGTTTTTAGTCTATGATAACGATTATAACATATTATATATAAACAAGGCTTGCCAACGCCATTACGGAGGCAAGCCTTCGGACTTCATCGGCAAGAGCTTTTACGATGTAGTGGATAAGTATTGGAAGGAGCCTTGTATACTACCGGAGGTGTACAAGGAAAAACAGATTTATACTTCAAAGTCCTTCACACAGATAGGCGTTATGATTACAACAATTGCCGTTCCTATTTTTGATGAAAATGGAGATATTGAGTTTGTTGTAATGAATGTAAGAGATGATATCAATGAAAACAACCTTTATAATTCTACGGGCCAGTTCATTAAGAATCTTGATGATGCCATCAATACTGAAGGGATCATCTGCGTCAGTGACAAAATGAAAGCTGTAAAAGAAGATATTAAAAGGCTAAGCAAGGTAATGGCTCCATGTATTCTTTACGGGGAGACCGGTGTTGGGAAATCCATGTTTGCCAAATACATGCATGAAAAAAGCGAAAGGAAGGAGAATAAGTTTATTGCCATTAATTGTGCTGCAATACCTGAAACCCTAGTGGAAAGTGAACTCTTTGGATATGTCAAAGGTGCATTTACAGGTGCAAACAATACAGGGAAGGAAGGATTATTAAAGACTGCCGACGGTGGCACCCTCTTTCTTGATGAAATCGGTGAAATAAGTCAGGGAGTTCAGGCTAAGTTGCTCCATTTTCTCCAGGAAGGTGAGATACTTCCAATTGGAGGAACAACGCCCGTTAAAGTGGATGTGAAGATAATTGCAGCTACTAATAAAAACCTTTCATTAATGGTTAAACAGAACCGGTTCAGGCATGACCTGTATTTTAGACTGAATGTAATAGAACTGACCATACCTCCATTGAGGGAAAGAAAGGAGGATATTTCTGCAATGACATTCTCTTTTCTCAATGAGTTTTGTGAAACGTACAATGTAACCCACGAATTGTCTCATGAAGTGCTTGAGCTTCTTTCCCAGTACTCGTGGCCAGGCAATATACGAGAACTGAGACATGTTATTGAAAGACTTGTAATAATGACAAGACATGTATTGATAACTGAAGACGATCTTCCTAAGGAAATCTATAATTTCGGGCCAGGCTCCGATGAAATTAAAATTGATACGGAAGGTCTGTCACACAAGGACTTGATAGAAAATTTTGAAAGGCAGCTGGTCATTTCAAAGTATAAGGATAATCCGTCCTCAAGAAAACTGGCGGAATCATTGAAGATTAATCAAAGCAAGGCTGTGAGGCTGATACAGAAGTATATTTGATGATATGAGTTAAAATGAATAATTTTTCGATTTTATGGATATTGGAATTTCAAGGTGATATACTTAAGGTAGCGTTTTCACAAGCACAATATAAAAGGAGGATATATACATGAAACAAATGAAACGAAGCTTATCTTTGATTTTGGCTGCAATGATGATCCTTTCAATGGTGTTTACAGCATCAGCTGTTGAGGATTTACCAGTGTTGAATGGTATTGTTGTGGAAGTTCAGAAGTATGGAAACCTTACCTTGGATATTGCACCATCGGCATTTTATGAAGCAGGTTATGAACTTGGAGATGTTTTGGAAGTGACTGTAGGAGAAAATGTACTGGAAATTCCCTTTGTGACGTCATATAGTGATGTTGACACGGGAAGCATACTGGTCAGGGATGACAAAGAGGAAAATATAGTTGTTGTAGCCATCAATATGGGTAATTTTTCAACTACCTATGGCGTTGAAGCTGGAGATGATCTATCGTTTTCACTAGTAGAAAAAGAAGGTTATCTGTCAGAATACCTTTTGAGACAACTTTCAAGGACTAATATACGTGAAGATTATGCAACGGATTCAATTTATGCAAATTTCAGGAGCTTTGCGACGGAAGGAATTAATTCGGGAGTAGTTTATAGAAGCAGCAGTCCAGTGAACAACGAGTTGAACCGTGCAGTTTACTCTGATGCTTTTGCTGAAGCTGTAGGTATTGCTACTGTAATTAATATGGCGGATTCTGTTGAAGATGTGGAAGGATATATGGCTGAAGACGGTTTCCAGTCTGATTATTATAAATCTTTGTATGAGGACGGTAAAGTCGTTACCCTTGATATGGGAGTGGATGTTGCAGGAGAAGAGTTTGGTACAAAACTGGCTGAAGGATTAAGATATTTGAGTGACAACGAAGGTCCTTATCTTATTCATTGTACTGAAGGAAAGGACAGAGCTGGATTTGTCAGTGCTCTATTGGAAGCACTTATGGGAGCATCTCTTGATGAGGTAGTGGCTGACTACATGACTACTTATGAGAACTACTATGGTGTAGAAGCTGGAAGTGAGCAATATGATGCCATAGCAGAAAGCAATATTATCACATCAATGACTATGGTAGTGGCTGGTTTGGAAAAAGGCAGCGATTTGACTGATATAGACCTTGCTGTGGCTGCAGAAGATTATTTGAAGAATATTGGTATGACTAATGGAGAAATATTATCACTTAAAGACAAACTGTCAGCAGATCCTATCTACAAATCCCCAATGGTTGTGGGTGAAGTTGAAGAAATTGAAAAATATGGTCATGCATCTACTGACATATTGATTGAAGATTTCCGAGCTCTTGGATTTGCGGAAGGAGATATGGTTACAGCCATATTTGACAATGGATTTGTTGTGGAAGCACCTTTCCTTGACGGATATTATGTGGATACCGGTTATCCATTGGTTAGAGCTTATCAGGGACATACCAATATTGCTGTATGTATAAACTATGGAAAGCTTAATGAATTGGCAGACGTATCCATTGGCGACAAGGTTACAATCATGTTGACAGAAACTGATGGATATCAGGTGCAATATGAAATAAGGAAGCTTGAAAGAACAAATAATCGTGAAGATTATGCATCGGATGTAATGTTTGCGAATTTTAGAGATATCAATATGGGAGATTTGGCGGAAGGTGTTTTGTTCAGAAGTTCAAGTCCTATAAACAATGAGTTGGGACGTGCAGCATATTCCGATATGTTGATAAAGGGTGCCGTTGTCAAAACAGTTGTGAATATGGCCGATTCAGCAGAAGACATTGCGGAATACAGGGTGGTTGATGATTTCAATTCACCATACTATGCATCTCTTTATGACAACAATCAGGTTAAGACCTTAAACATGAATCTTGCCTATGGTAGTGATGAGTTTAGGGGAAATATAGTCGAAGGGCTTATATTCATGAGCAAAAACGATGGACCTTACCTTGTACATTGTACTGAAGGAAAAGACAGGGCCGGTTTCATGTCCGCTTTCATATCTTCACTTATGGGAGCTACAAAGGATGAGATAGTAGAAGACTATATGCAGAGTTATATCAACTACTATGGAGTTGAAAAGGGTACTGAGAAATATAATGTTATCACAAAAGATGTTTTGGGAATGCTTGGTGTGATTTCCGATGCAGACGATTTTAATACTGCAGACCTTGCGACTGATGCCGAAGCGTATCTAATGGCAGGTGGCATGACTACTGATCAGATTGTAATGTTGAAAGCCAAACTGTCAACTCCTATTGAAGTTGTAGAGCCTATTGAGGAAGATATTGATGTAGTACTTCCAGTAGTACCTGAAGTAGAACCTTCAGATGGTTCTGAAACAATGACATATATTGTAGTTAGCGGTGACTGTTTGTGGAGTATTGCCCAAGAGTATCTAGGAGAGGGAGCGCTTTACAGTGAGATATATGAACTGAACAAAGATGTTATCAGTAATCCTGATTTGATTTATGTAGGTCAGGTTATCAATATACCGGTAAAATAAGGTCGATGTAAAAAAATGGCTGTAGAGAAATTGAGGGCACTTGATGAAACCAGCATGGCAGAAATGTCATGCTGGTTTTTAAAAAAACGGAAAAATATTTTGGAGGGAAACAATGAAGCATGAATGGAGAAAAGCGGAGAAATATTTATATATACCTAAGGCAAGTCCGGAGGTTGTGGAAGTTCCTATGATGAAATTTTTTGTTGTTTCAGGAAGTGGGAATCCTGGTGATGA
>NZ_CEZJXU010000114.1:0-6158 GCF_983023055.1 Dethiosulfatibacter sp.
ATTAGTGATGTAAAGACCATTGCCCTTAGAGGCTTCATATGCTCTAAAAATGATGAAAGAAAAAGCCCCCTGAACAGAAGCTCCTCAACTACTGCAGGAATAGCTGCAATAACCACAAGTTGATAGGTCAGAGTTAAGTTTGAAAACAAATAGTCAAAAGCCTCCAGTAATTTCGCCTCCTCAGGCAGAAGTTTAACTGCAAACACTGAATATATACCGCTTATTATCAATACTGCCACCCACAATCCAAAACCTATGTATATGTACTTGGATGCAGAAGGCTTCCTTAGCAAATAAACTTCCCTTATGTCCTTCTTATCCAAAACAGATACAAGAATACCAGGTAAAAAAAGTGTGAAAAAATGAGTAAGAGGTATTCCATTTATGTCAAAGGCTTTGAAAAAAGCTATACTTGTGAAATAAAAACTTACTACTATGACTGTGTATAAAATTAAGGATTGTTTAATGTCAAAAACGCTTTTTCTCATTTCGGTACCCTCTTTTCTTGTTACTACTAATATTAACACAAGTTTTATCCATAATCTATGAAATAAACACAATATGTGGGAACTTTAAACATTCTTTCCCGTCAAAACTACAATAAAGATTTATTAACAAAAAAACTCCAGGATGGATTATATGTCAATTTTTATAATAGTATTTATTCTATTAGCCACTATTTTCATCAACTTCTACCCCGAAAAAATAAACAACGACAATGTCATGAACGGAAGGGTGTCAGAAGTCTATTCAAACGGCTTTCTAATAGAATCTGAAACCAGCAAGTCATGCCTGGCCTACCTTATGAATGAAACTGTATTTAATGGTTCAAGGGACAATCTAATAAACATCGGTGACACAATTGTTATAGAACACACAGGCCAGATACTCGAAACGAACCTCCTCCATATCTACTGTAAAAGAATCTGGAAAAACTAAACTCTGTGAAAACTTATATATAAAAAACTTGAAGCCTGAAGCTTCAAGTTTTTTATATTAATTCCTGAATTTTATTACTTAATCAAGATTATTGTACACGAGCTTTCCATCGATAATTGTAGCCTTCACCTCATGATCTATGCTCTTCAAGGGATTTCCCTTAAATATGGCAATATCTGCATCCTTGCCCTTTTCTATGGATCCAACCTTGTCTGATATTCCTGCTATTTCAGCAGCATTAATAGTGATTGCCTTCCATCCTTCATCTTCTGGAAGACCTGCCTTTACAGCAAGACCTGCACACATGCTAAGGAACTGAAGTGGAATAACTGGTGAATCTGTCATTAATGCAATCTTAATTCCTGCTTCATGTAGCACTTTTGGAGTGTCAAAAGTCATATTCTTAAGTTCAAATTTTGTTCTGCTTCCAAAAGAAGGTCCAACGATTGCAGTCTTTCCATCAATTGCAAGCTCATCAGCAATGAGATGCCCCTCAGTACAATGGTCAAGAGTAATATCAAGGTCGAATTCCTTAGCTATCCTTAGAGCAGTAAATATATCATCGGCCCTGTGTACATGGGCTTTTAAAGGTATCTCTTTATTTATAACAGGCAACATCGCCTCCAACTTAAGGTCAAATTCAGGCTTCTCGTCAGGTTCAGTAATACCTCTTTCCTTGTCTTCCGCATACTTTTGAGCTTCGAAAAGTATCTCTCTCAAAATTGCAGCAATAGCCATTCTTGTTGTAGGTGACTTATGCTGATCGTCATAGACCCTCTTTGGGTTTTCACCAAAGGCAATCTTCATTGCAACAGGATCCTTTACTATCATATTGTCTATTCTTTTTCCCCAGGTCTTCAATGCAACGAAGGTTCCACCTATTACATTGGCACTTCCAGGTCCTGTAACAGCAGTTGTCACTCCGCCTTCCCTTGCTTCCTGAAAAGAAATATCCATTGGATTTATAGAGTCTATTGCTCTCAGCTGAGGAGTTACAGGTTCAACAGCTTCATTTCCATCAGCTCCTTCAAATCCTATTCCTTCCTCCCACATTCCAAGATGACAGTGTGCATCCACAAGTCCAGGTGTTACTATAAGACCTTTTGCATCTATTATCTGTGCATCAGCAGGCGCTTCTATTACTTTACCCACAGCCTTGATGATGCCCTCTTCTATAAGTATTTGGCCATTTTCAATATCTTCTCCGACCATTGTTTTTATGTATCCATTCTTTATATATATCATTTTTCCTCCAGATTAGTTAACTATTATTTGATTATATCAGATTTGATACTCTATTAATGTATTATTTTTGTAAATATTTTTGCATTTAATTATTACGCTAATATTGAATTATGATATGGTATAATATAAGTAAGAAAAGAAATCATCTGGGAGGAAGTTTTATGAAAAAGAAAATCAGCAAATTCAAACTAGACTTTCTAGAAAAAGAGCTTGAATATCAAAAAGAAATGCATGTTATCAACGATGAAACAAAAAACCAGATTCTAGGCCACTATGAACTACCTGACGATATAAACTTCATTAAGGTTGTCATAACAGTTGGAGCAACACTTGTGGGATTGAGCGCCTTGAGTTTTGTTACGGCACAGTGGGAATTCATGACAAATCCAATTAAGCTTTCTATTCTCTTTGTGCTCTTCATCGCATCTCTAATTCTTTATCTCTATCTCAAAAAGCACAATCCAAAAACTTCCTATTCGTTTCTCTACATAAATGGCTTTCTCATAGGAGGCATGCTGTCCCTGGCCTACAATCTCATGGACATTCCTTTTCACAACAGTGTAGTGCTCTTTACATGGTCTCTTTCACTGATTTTGCTGTCCATAATTTTCAAGGACAAGCTTATGTTCATTTTCGCCCAAGTTGTAGCCATATTCTTCGCAGTTTCGGGACTGGACCATGTATATCTACTGTTGCCTACTATACTGCTTCTAGTGTTTTATTTTACAAATATCTACCACAAATATCCTCTCACTAACAGTGTAATAAATGTAGGAGTAATCTGCGCCTGTGTTCTTCAATATTTTGTATATCTCAATACCAATTCAGTTCTCATAATAGTTTCATACATGCTTATTGGTTTTTATCTTTTCTACAGGAGATTCAAACATCACAATATGTGGTCTGAATATATAGGATTCTTACTGGCTTCCACAATGGCCATCATAATGACCAGCAGAGAAGCATGGGAAAATCTCCTGGGATTAGCAGATGGAAACACTTATGCAATTGTATGGGGAACGGTCCTTGCCATTTATTTTCTGGTAATGATTAAGCATAAGTCAATGACATCACTGTTCTTCCTTTGTGTGCTTATATTCAGATTCTACTTCGACATGTTCTACGGATTGATGCCAAGATCAATATTTTTCTTCATAGGTGGAGTAATCATACTGATAATGGGTCTGTATTTTGAAAGAAAGAGATTGCTGGAAGATTAAAGAAGAAGTATGCAATAAAAAGGAAAGTATTATAAATATAATAGAATCCGGAATCTCAAGCATATCAATCATGCTGAAGATTCCGGATTTATTTATTTTACTGAAGCAATGAGACTTCCAAAAAGTATTGAATAATACTTTGAATCGAAGGTATCTGCTCTTGAAACAAGAACTATTGGAGCCTTTGCACCCATAACAACTCCCGCTCCTATTCCATTTCCGAAATATGTTATGGCTTTTCCTATACCGTTACCCATCTCTATGTTCGGCATAAGGAGTACATCTGCATCTCCGGCAACAGGACTTTCATATTTTTTAATTTTAGCCGCATCCTTTGATATCGCAAGATCAAGGGCCATTGGTCCTTCAACAATTACATTTTCAGCAAACTTTCCGTCTTGGTACATTTCCTTTAATAATCCTGCATCTACAGTTGCAGGCATCTTTGGATTAACCTTCTCCTTTGCAGCAAGGCATGCAACCTTCACAGTCTCATATTTAAGACCTTTGGCAGCTTCAACTGCATTATTTATAAGCTGAACCTTTGTATCCAGATCAGGATATGTAACCATACCTCCGTCTGTCAGCATCAAAAGCTTGTGGTATGCTTCGATTTCATAAAGCATGACATGACTTAGCTGATTTCCAGTTCTAAGTCCCCATTCCTTGTTCAGTACAGCCTTTAAAAGTACTGCAGTGTCCAAGAGACCTTTTAGAAGGAAATCTCCCTTTCCTTCATTTACCATTCTTACAGCCTTTTCAGCCGATTCTTCAAAACTGGATGCTTCTATAATTTCACAATCTC
Organism: Dethiosulfatibacter sp.; assembly: GCF_983023055.1. Taxonomy (NCBI): domain Bacteria; kingdom Bacillati; phylum Bacillota; class Tissierellia; genus Dethiosulfatibacter; species Dethiosulfatibacter sp. The sequence continues at coordinate 4,210 of NZ_CEZJXU010000114.1, forward strand.
CAAAGTCAAGGTTGTTTTTTTCAACATATTCACTTATCTTGGCCTTATCTCCTACTAAAACAGGAACTATGAGTCCGTCTTGATAAGCCTTTTCCACGGCTATAAGAACATTCTCTTCCTCCGCCGCTGCAACAACAAGTTTCATTTTGTTACTCTTGTCTACCAATTGTTTTAAATCTTCAAGTTTTTTCATGTATTCCTCCACTTTGTTATATTTTTCATTCCCTAAATCAATGTGCTGCTATTATCTAATAATCAGAAAGATAATATTTAAAATATATATGGACAGAACCAGAAGTTTAAGTTCTATTCCTTTTCTTAAAATATAGTTAAATATGATAAAAAGTAAAAGAAGCGCTGCCGAACCGCCTGTAAGAGCACCAATGCCCGTAGCAGACAATATGGTGTAGATTGACTCACCTGCAACAAGACCTAGTAAAACAACAAATATCTTGTGTGAATACTTGAATATTTTGATCTCATTTGGAAGGTTTACCCTTCTCAGCACACCTTCTTCTCCATAGTAAAATCCATCAAAAAACCCCTTCAATGACAAGAACATTACCGTTCCTATCATTACAAGAGTTGAAAAAACAAACATTGATATCTCGTCGGTCACCACGCCGTAAATCATTCCAAGTATTGTTATTGGCGCGATTACTGTCTGGGTTGTAAAATCTCCCATTCCTGCAACTGCTCCCATAAGACCCTTCTTGTGATCCGATATCATGGGTCCGGATATCTGCCTGTCATCAATCATCCTGTCTTCCATCTGTATTATATATCCATGGATGGACGAACCTACATTGGGCTCTGTGTTGAAAAATTCAAGATGCCTCTTTATTGCATCATCCTTCCTGTCTTTCTTTCCCTTGTAAAGCTTTTTGAGGACTGGAATCATGCTGTGTGAAAAGGCTACACCCTGCATCATCTCGAAACTGTAACATGAATGTGTGAAGTTCATCCACACCATCCAGGACCTGATTATTTCTTTTTTGCCTATTCTTGGTGAAATATACTTTTCCATGTCCATGGTTTTCCTCTTCTGTGCAGACAAAAGCATAATTACAATAAGGACCAGATAGGGATCGAAATGAAAATACACGGCTACCAGATAAGCAACTGAAAACATTATTATATTGTATTTATACTTGAACCACAAAATCGCCGATGATGAAGAAAGTATGATGAGCATTATGCCCGTAGTATTCAATACAATCTCCATTTCGGGGAATCTTCCCAAAACCATTGAACCAAACCTGTACAGGAACCATGAAGTAGCCGATACCAAAACAATGCTTATTGCCAATAGAAGAAGTTGTGGCAAATAGATATTGTTTATACTGATTGCCTTTTCAGGATCCTTGTCTATTGTTCTTTTCAGGTTCTTTATGAATATTGAATTTATAGACAACCTGTACCTCCACAACACCAGTCCTATCATGCTTATTGGAAAGGACAAGGATATAGCAGCTGCAGGCATTATGTCAAACTTTATTGCCGCCATGGCCGAAAGTATTCCTGCCATGCAGGGATCTCCCTTCAATGAACCTCCAGTAGAGGAGAAATCAATGAATAGAAGGTTGGTCAAGGCTCCCGCCATGAGTCCTGCTGCAGGATTTCCAAGTGCAAAACCTGTAATCAGTCCTGAAAATACGGACCTGTAAAGAGTATAATATCCCACGCCAAAGGTGAAAGATGTTGAACTTCCTATGAAATATATGATGCCAAGTATAATGTAGTTGAACAAAGTCATAGCTCACCTTCCTACCTATATTTTCAAGATGTTTCTCGGTTTGTCGTCGGGAATAATCTGAATGTCAACTTCTGCAGTATCAGCCAGCTTAATAAGAGAAGCCATTTCCTCTGTGGATACATGAATATTCCTGTACAGGTTTTTCCGGTTGTCTCCGGACCCCATGCCTCCAAGAACTATCCTTTTTATTTCA
>NZ_CEZJXU010000115.1:0-6148 GCF_983023055.1 Dethiosulfatibacter sp.
CTGCATCGGCTTCCTTGGTTATCTTCATTCTATATGTATCATTACTCCTGCTTTCCTTATATACCACAACTATGGCAGAGTCAGAAATTGTTGTGCATTCTTCCTGATAGATAATTCCAGGTTCGAGGTGATCGATTGGATATCCATCTGGATACTCGCCACAAGATTCACAGCAGTATGTAGCTGTTGCTACATTTGTATATGTTCCTGTAGATCCATACGATGCTGGAAATGCTCTTTCTGTGGTTGCTCCCACTTCAAGGAAGATACAGGTTTCAGTTATACTAATATCTTCTCCGTCTGAATCCAAGAAATCGAACCATAGGTCCATATCTCCATCATTGTGGAATTCTACTGTGTACTCAACCTCAACATCTCTTTTAACTCTAACACTTTCTTCCCCATCGACCTTCTTGTCTATAGTCATATGACAAACCGGTTCCTCAATAGCGGTGTTAGTCAGAGTTACATCAGTCGGTCCTTCTACCAATACTTCCTGAACAGGAACCATCATCCATCCTTCATATGGTCTCTCATCTATATAGTATGTTCCTGCTGGAAGTGAATTTGGGCCATCTGGATAACCATACATAACATTCGATTCAACTACAATAGAACTCTCTGTAAGTGATACATCTGAGAAAATCCTATAGTCAAATGCCATATCAGTAACTGCTGTTCCTTCTGTAAACTCCTTATACACGTATACATCAAAGTATTCGATTTCCTTGTCGTTTACAAAAGTCAGTTCACCATGCCTGCTTTCTGCATCGATGGTTACTGAACCGGTTGTAACAATACCTTCATATCCTTCCGGTACTATTTCCTCGAATTCATATGTCCCAAATGCTATACCTTCCATTACATAATCTTTCACTTCGCTTACAACAAAAGGATCAATTTCGGCTGAAAGTTTTAGTTGTCCAGCTTCTTCAATCTTGCCAATACCTGTCATCATGAATGGGAATTCTGTTTCGTCATCTTCAACATTTCTTACATCCTTTTTAATGGTTATGCTACCCAGCGGACATTCCTTAATGTTGACAAACTCTACTTCCCCTTCAGGATTCCTCAGATCAATCATAACCGATCCTGTTGTTACCTGACCAATGTATCCAGGTGCTACAATCTCTTCAAAATAGTAAGTATCAAATGGCAAATCATTATATACGAACGGTTTCACTTCGCTTACTATTGGTGGTAATGCTGTAACCGATTCCTTCGCAAATGGAACTCTTGATATGTTAAACTGGAATCCTGTTTCATCATCAGGCACATTCAGTACATCCTTCAATACTGTTATTTTTCCTCTACGCTCTTCATTGACAAATTTAACGGCAGTTGGTGTACTGCTATCAATTTTTATGCTTGCTGAAGTTGTAATACCTATATATGCTTCCGGTACCATTTCTTCCAAATAATAGGATCCATATGGAAGTTCGATTTCAACACAATTTTTTTCACCTTCCATTACGGCGCCACTTGTAACAAGCATATCTTTTTGCCATACTTCAAAATCAAACAAGGTCTGGTCTTCAACAACATTCGTTACATCCTTACAAATTGTTACTGTTCCCGTTTTCAACCTGTTCTCGAATACAACCTTGCCATCTGGAGTATTAGCATCAATCATAACCTTGCCTTCTATTACTATGCCTTCGTAATCCTCTGGAATGTTGATTTCTCTAAAGTAGTATGTTCCGTATGGCATCTTCTCGAAAACATATGGAACTACTTCACTTGTAAAGAACAGTGGTGTACCATTAAGCTTCTCAACTTCACCTGCTATCGGTAAAATCTCTGGTGGTGGAATATATCCTTCCATAACGAACTGGAATTTTGTATCGTCTTTTTCTACATTCGTTACGTTCTTGATTATGGTTATGCTTCCCATATCCGGACATTCCTTGCAATTGACAAATGTAAACTTGCCACGAGGATTATTTTCATTGATTATAACCGTACCGGTTGTTACTGATCCTGTATATCCATCCGATACTTTCTCCTCGAAATAGTATTCACCATATGGCAGGTCTTCAATTACTACACATGCTTCTTCGCTTACAGCACCTTCTGTTGACACTTCTCCTTTCATAAAGAAGTTAAAAAGTGTAGGATCAACATCTTCGCCACACACTTCCTTGCATACGGTTATTGAACCTGTTGGTGGTGGTGGCGTACGGTATCTGTTGATAAATGTCACAATGCCTCCATTTGAAGTTACAATTGCTGACATTGTCACATTATCTGGAGTAAATTTACCATATTTTGTTTCAGTTACTACATAGTCTCCACAATAAAGATCGACATGTCCCGAATTGATAGCACTGGCTGTTACTTTTTTGCCATCAACTTCAAACTCAAATATTTCCTGATTCCTTGGATCCAAATCTCCGTCAATATATACTTTCTTGATGATTTCAAGATCAAACAACTTCGGTGTATTTGTTATGTCTACAATAGTAGTTTGATTACAACGCAAACTAGGCTCAAGTAATTTGAACTCAGTATTTTTCTGACCTTCACTAACCTTATAATCAACCTTGAAACAATCTGGTACTCTTTCAACAACTCTATATGCAAAGTCACCGTCAAGTGCACTAAATGTAGTTGAGTCTCCATGCTTCAACATAACAGGCGAACCTACTAATGGTTTCCATTCACCCCTTATATATACGGACACATCAATCATGAATTCCACATCATGAAAATCTCTGGACTCTACTGTCTTGGTAATCTTAAGGTCTCCGCGATAAGTACAAGCTTCTGCATTTGCCGGCATGAAAATATTAGCCAGAAGAATTAAAGCTATTACCAACATTAATACTTTATGCTGTCTCATTATGTACCTCCTTGAATTTTATTTGTCCCCACTTTCCTATCTTGCAGCACATCACTGCACCAACAAAAATAAAACTCAAACTAAATAATATATTCAATGTCTATTACTAAGTGTAGCCAAATTCAATTAATAATGTCCACACTAATTCTCCATTCATAGCTATTCCTCCTCACATTAATTATTTGAACAGAATAATATTTACTTCGTAAATAGTGATTCCCCTAAATATTGGATAAAAAAAACCGCAACGTAAAAACGTAACGGTTGAACGATCATAGTATTTGATTATTATGTAAAAAAACTGCTATGAAAAATAATCATAGCAGTTGAACGGTCCTAGTAATGAATACCTTAGACTTCAAACTTTGCGTCCCTATCTTTCGACAGGTTTGCCCATAAATAGAGTTTATCTACTTACTTCAATTATACCCCTAAATGAATACGTTTAAAAGAGTATTTGTATATATTTTTAATAAAAAACAAAATTTGAGTTTATTTATTTTATCCGATTTAACAACCCTTTTTGAGATCTTTAAACATAAAATCACCATTAAGTTTTTAATGAATTTTTCGCCATATATGGTATCGTTCCAAAATAACAATACCGTATATTGAGTATTTACAAATATTTTCTTTTCCCTCCCTGATTTCCAATAAAAAAACTTATATGTTTTTTGAATAAAAAGGAAATATTTGAGTATATATGTAATGTAAACAAAGTTAATAAGAGTTGAATAACTTTTCAACGATAAAGGTAAACCTGTCGAAAGGCAGGGGCACAAAGCCAAAGGGCCTAACCACGAAAGTGAATGGCAGCCGCGCTCCCGAAAGGAAAGATTTTTTATGTTTAAAAAAATTCTGTCATTCATTTTAGTGTTAACAATGCTCTTTACAACGGTTGCTTTAGCAGTCGAAACTACTACAGAAACAATTGCTGAATATCAGCATACTTCAAAGCTAAACGAAGTTATCGTACTTGATAATTTAACATCTAAAGGATCAATAGGATTTAGTCTGGCAAATTTTGACGATACTGCAAAACTCAAACTAATAATAAAAAAAGACGGAAAGCAATATTTATATGACCTTACTGCAGACGGACAAGCATGTTACTTCCCTCTTCAGATGGGAAACGGTGAATACACAGTTGGAATTCTTGAGAAAGTTGAAGGAAAAAGCTACAAATATATTAAGAAGATGACTATCGAAGCTGAAATGGAAAACGACCTTGATGTTTATCTTAATCCAATGCAGTATAATGATTGGACAAACAATGAAGAATTTACTACACTTATAGACAGTATTACTGAAAATGCTACGACCACTGAAGAAATCACAAACAGTATATATGATTATATGATAGAACATTTCTCATACGATTATGATAAGGCTGCAAGCATACAGTCTGGATATATTCCAAGCATTTCACTTCTTACCAATGAGAAGAATGGCATATGCTATGACTATTCGGCAATATTCACTGCAGCACTTAGATACAAGGGAATACCTTCCAAACTTATAAAGGGATACACAACATATGTCGGTTCATACCATGCATGGAATCAGGTTTATCTCAATAACCAGTGGGTTACAGTTGATTTAACTGTAGATGCATACTACAACAACTACAACATGTTATACAATTTTGCAAAAGAAACAGAAAAATACACTGAAAAATACGTATATTAATCTAATATTAAACCAACAAAAAATGCCCGACAAATCGTCGAGCATTTTTAATGCTCAATTCTTTTACTAAATTCTTAATAGTAGTATGAATCAATCGACTCATAATTAGATCCATATGACTCCATATTCTACTAATTAGTTTTATCCACATTTTCCACATATGCTACCAAATAATCCACAACAAGTCCATAGCTTTTAGTACCTTCCGACTGTCCTGTAGATTTCAGAAACCTATCATTGTTCTTTTCTCCTATTTCAGAAGCAACTCCCTTGTAGTCCTGCCAATATTCGTAATTGTTTTTCAAAATAGCCACCAGACTGTCGGAATATAACTCCCTTATTTCAGAGTATCTCCCACTGTCTTCCTTATATATAGCATTAGTAACATAAATTAGTCCTGCAATATAACCGGAGTATTCAAAATAATAATCTCCACTTTCCACACAACTAATGAAGGCAAGATAATTCGCTTCCTTCTCCCCTGCATATCCCCGTTGATGTGCTATTTCGTGGCTTGCAACAAAGGGTATCTTGTATTCAGGTATATCTATATTAAGATTGGATTCACTGGTAAAAGGATTATATATACCAGTGTAGTTAAGCTGACTCATTATTTTTGAAAAAAACATTGCTTTTGGCTTGCTGTAAAAACCTTCAGCCAGATATTCAGAACCAGAAGCCATTTCATTGAAATAAATTCTGCTATTTTTCCTGATTGCATCCAAGTCTCCTTTGTATATTGGAAGATTGTTGTTATCAAATTCAAGGTATTTTTCAACTTCCTCGATTCTGTTCAAAAGATAAATAACAGTCTCTTCAAGTTCATTAATTGATATTTCTTCTATTTCATAATCGAAATTGGACTCAAGAGGCATACGATAGTTGTTTACTCCCCACAGTGACCAGAATAGCATATATCCTACTGATAAAGTCAGTAAAAGCAAGCTTGCTTCATCTAAAAGCTTGTTTCTAGAAGGATTGCTCAAGAAAGCTCCTAATTTCAATACAAAGACTATCAGTGCAATCAGTATAATCAATTCTCCACTTGATACATCAATCAATCCAAATATACTACTTAGAAGTAGAGACACTTTTGGATAAATAATTCTTGAATAATATTTCTCAACTGCCTCACTGTTATGTTTGGAAACTATATTGACAATATATGTTATAATTAAGATGGTAATCGATAATAAAACTCTTTTGGTAATCTTTTTCATTAAGACTCCTTTAAGATTTGTCTGTTACTATTATATAATACTACAAATTACCGAAAAAATTAATATTTAATTAAATAAAGCTCTCAAATATTGAATTATGTGGTGAAAACTGATATAGTATGTTAACGAAAAATGGAGATGATAATATGTTGTGTTCGGAATGTAATAAAAACGTAGCCGTTATTTATATAAATAAAATGATTGATGGCAAAATGAAGACTGAAGGTCTTTGCATACCATGTGCCAAAAAAAGAGGTCTGGCTCCTATGGACCAAATTCTTCAGCAAAGCGGTATGAATCCTGAAGATTTTGAAAATATCAATGAACAGCTTCAGGAAGTCATGGGAGACATTGATATGAATCAGCTCAACGAAATGGTTGAAAATATTGAAGATGG
>NZ_CEZJXU010000116.1:0-3937 GCF_983023055.1 Dethiosulfatibacter sp.
CAGCTACATTTTTCAGAACCATTGGCTTAAGGAATTTATTGCCTTTTTCAAAAAATTCTAGCTGATGCTTAAGAATTGACTCGGCAACCTTGTACATGGTGTTCCTTCTCTGTTCTATACTTTTTATGAGCCACAAGGAGGAGTTGAACTTGTCGTTCAGGAACTTATTGGTCTCCTTGTCATCGCTATTCTTCATTATTTTCTTGTAATAGTTGCTTATTCTTAGAAGGGGCATATCCGAATCGTTTACTATTATTACATATTCGTCTTCCACCTTTGTTATTGTAACATCTGCCGATATATACTTTATACTGTCGCTGTCAAGTACAAATCCCCTTGAAGGCTTGGGCTCCAACATCCTGATGATGTCACAGGTTTCCTGTACTCTTTTAACCGTAATGTCCAATACCTTGGCTATATGCTGCAGCTTGTTGCAGGCAAGGTCTTCTATATGGTAGTCGATTATATCATATACCTTCTCGTCAAATATACCCTTGTCCTTAAGCTGGATTTTCAAACATTCCTTTAGGTCTCTTGCTGCTACTCCAACAGGATCGAAGGTATGGACTTTTGCAAGAACATCTTCAACTTCATCCGGATCCACATTTATCTGGGCAGATATTTCATCAACTGTCATGGAAAGATATCCCTTGTGGTCCAGTGAATCGATTATTTCGTCACCTATCATCCTTTCCCTATCAGTATTGACCGCAAGTCCAAGTTGGGACCTCAGATGGTCATTCAAGGACTGTGCCTTGGATGTATATGATTCAAAGGATTGTTTTTCCTCACTACTTCCGCTATAAGCCTTATAGCTGTAGTCGTCGTATTTTTCAACTACCTCCTTCCAGTCAATCTTGTCTTCCTTTACTTCCGTTACTTCCTTTACTTCTGTTGTCTTTTCATTGTCCTGTTGGGAGGGTTTTTCCTGCACTTCAAGAAAGGGGTTAGATTCAACCTGCTTTTCCAGATAATCTTTCAATTCTACATTATTAAATTGAAGTACTTGAATAGCCTGACGCAACTCAGGTGTCATAATCAATTTCTGTGACTGTTGAAGATTTAATTCAAAACCAATTTTCATAATATTATTATCCTACGTACAAGATTCATACCAACTTTTTGATTTTGGTATGTTGTCTTACTAATTTTACCAAATTTTAACAAAAAAATAAAGAGATTTCTAAAATACAATACAACGTTTTCACAATTACCTCATTAACCATTGTCAAGACAAATATTGAAATTCTAACAACTTCAGCTTTTCAACAAAAATTCAAAAAGCCACAGACCTTAACAAGAAAGGTCTGTGGCCGAATCGCATTTTTTTCATTTTATTTACATTTTTTTATATAAATGTCTATTTTTCGCCTTTTTCATAAGGAATACCATCTGCTGCAGGTGCAGTAGCTTTTCCTACAACTCCTGCAAGTGCAAGAATAGTAGCTACATATGGAAGCATCTGAAGAAATTCAGGAGGTACATTGATGCCAATTGTCTGTGCCTGGATCTGAATAGCTTCTGTAAATCCAAAGAACAGACAAGCAAACAGTGCTCCAACTGGATGCCATTTACCAAATATCATAGCAGCCAAGGCGATAAAACCCTTACCTACTGACATCCCTTCCCTAAAAAGACTTACCGTTCCAAGGGATAGAGATGCACCTGCAAGACCTGCAAGGCCTCCTGATATCATTACACAGATGTATCTTATCTTGTATACGTTTATTCCCAAAGTGTCCGCTGCTCTTGGATGTTCTCCAACCGCCCTTATTCTCAACCCAAAAGGTGTTTTGAATATTATAAAGTATGATATATAAACTGCAAGGAAGGCCAGGTATACGAATGGTGTAAACCTGCTGAAAACATCCCCGAGTATCGGTATTTTTTCAAGGAATGAAAATGCTTTAGGATTTCCTGTCAAGGATAGTTCCTTTGGCAGTGAGTCAGTTTGACCTGACCTGTGCCATACTATTTCCAAAAAATATGCTGTAAGACTTACTGCAAGAATATTGATGGCAGTACCTACAACCACCTGATTTGACCTAAGATGTATGGCCATGAACGCAAGAAGCAAGGCTGTAACAACACCGGCTACAATTGCTCCAAATATTCCCAGTATGGAACTACCAAAGACATGAGTCACAAGTACAGCAAAGAATGCACCCATGAGCATCATTCCTTCAAGCGCAATATTTACAACTCCCGATCTTTCAGAGAAAGTTCCTCCAAGGGATGCAAATATTAGCGGAGTAGCAAGTCTGAATGCCGATGCAATGATTGCGAGTATTATAGTCAATGTCATTGTTCATCACCCTCCTCTGCCTTATTGTTGTTAATTTCTTCCACTTCAGCCATTTCCTTAAGTTTCATTACCTTTGCTTTCTTTCTTTTTTCCATAATTTCAAATATCTGGTTTGCGGCTACAAAGACGATTATGACACCCTGGATTATTCCTATTACTTCCTTTGGAATTCCTGCAATCTGCATCTTCCTTGCTCCGTTGCTCAGTATCCCAAAAAGAAGGGCAGAAAATATTATTCCAATGGGATGAATTTGTCCAACCAGGGCTACTGCTATACCATCAAAGCCGTATCCAGGCATGGCTGATGTCATAGTCACCTTATAGAGAAGTCCTGAAACCTGAACTGCTCCTGCCATTCCAGACAGAGCTCCCGAAATTGCCATGGCAAGAATAATATTTTTAACCTTGTTGATGCCTCCATATTCAGCGGCGTCAGGACTGTTTCCTACAGACCTTAACTCGTATCCAAGAGTCGTCTTAAAGAGTATGACATAGATAACAAATGCTGCAACCAAGCCTATGAATATACCCGTATGCGCACTTGAATAGCCAAACTGAGGAAAAATTTCACTAAGTTTGGCAAGCTTTCCATGATCGGCCAGTTTGACAGTATGAGCTTGCTTCACTGTTCCTTCCAGTACCTGTGGATTTAGTACCGCCTTTACTATATAATTTGTCAGGTGAAGTGCCGTATAGTTTAGCATAATGGTGGTAATTACCTCATGCACTCCAATTTTCGCCTTGAGAAAGCCAGCTATTGATGCCCACAATGCTCCCGCTATTGCTCCTGATAAAATAATTACAGTTATTAGAAGATACTTAGGAAGCCACTGGAAATACCATCCTGCTGCAACTGCTGAAATTGTACCCATAATATATTGTCCTTCAGCTCCAATGTTGAATAGTCCAGTTCTGAAAGCAACTGCAATGGAAAGTCCCGTGAAGAGTATTGGAGTGGTCTTGTAAAGTGTTTCTCCAAACTTTGATATTCCACCCAGGCTGCCCTCAAAAAGTGCCTTGTATGCTACAATGGGACTATTGTTTGATGCAATGATGAAAACAGCTCCTACAATGAATCCAAGAATTATTGCAAGGAGTGGGAATCTGAAATTGTCCCAAAATCTTTTTAATATCTTATCCTCTTTCATCAGTTTCACCGCCTTCCTCCAAAGTACCTCCAGCCATCATGATACCTATTTTCTTCTCAGTTGCGTCCTTTCTGTCAAGAGTACCAACAATCTTGCCGTCGTATATTACACCGATTCTGTCCGCCAGGGCCAGTACCTCGTCAAGCTCCAGTGAAACAAGAAGAACTGCCGTACCCTTGTCTCTTGCCTCTACGATTTTTTTATGTACAAATTCTATTGAACCTACATCAAGACCTCTTGTTGGCTGTGCTGCAATGAGAAATTTAAGGTCCTTGTGAAATTCCCTTGCAACTATTGCCTTCTGCTGGTTTCCTCCTGAAAGTGATTTTGCTGAAACATTTTCACTTGGAGTCCTTACGTCAAATTCCTCGATGAGTCTTTTGGCATGATCATGAATTATATCGTAATTCATAAATCCTTTTTTTGAAAAAGGTTCCTTGTAGTGATATCCAAGTATCATATTTTCAGCCAAATCATGCACAAG
>NZ_CEZJXU010000116.1:4037-5939 GCF_983023055.1 Dethiosulfatibacter sp.
GAAATACCTCATTGTCGGACATTTCCTTTTCCAGCTTGTCAACAGTTAGATTAACCTTCCTGCCAACCATAAGTTCCGCAAGCTCGTCGGTGTTTGTTCCCGATGTTTCTATGGTTTCTATTACCTTTCCCCTTCTTATTACCGTTACCCTGTCACTCATGGACATTACTTCCTTAAGCTTGTGGGTTATTAATATTATGGACTTGCCTTCTGAAGCAAGTTTCTTGATTATAATTCCGAATTCTTCTATTTCTTGGGGAGTAAGTACAGCTGTAGGTTCATCAAGAATTAGTATATCCGCACCTCTATAGAGTGTCTTCAGTATTTCCACTCTTTGCTGTGTTCCAACAGAAAGGTCCTGTACCCTGGATTCAGGATCAACCTTGAATCCAAACTTTTCAGATATTTCTCTTACTTTTTCATTGGCGTTTTCAAAATCAAGCTTCATACCCTTTTTGGGTTCCCGTCCAAGTACTATATTCTCAGCCACAGTAAAAGGAGGAACCAACATAAAATGCTGATGAACCATACCAATGCCGTTTTCTATTGCTATATTCGGGTCCTTTATGACAGTATTTTTACCGTTAAGGATTATATCTCCCGATGTAGGTTGATACAACCCGTAGAGTATATTCATCAATGTCGTCTTTCCTGCGCCGTTTTCACCTAAAAGCACATGAATTTCCCCTTTTTCCAACTGGAAATCCACCTTGTCATTGGCTACCACTCCAGGGAAAATTTTTGTGATATTTTTCATTTCCACTACACTAGACATATTTCCCTCCTAACTGCATAGAAAGATAGCAAATATTATTTATCTTTCCTGATATGTAAAAAAAAGGCCGAATGTTGCCATTCGACCTCGTATTGCAAATTTCTACATTTCCGGTACTTCAAAAGCTTCAAATGTTTCCATATCATATGGAACCATTATTTCACCGTTTATTATTGCCGTCTTATACATCTCTGCAGTAGTCTTAAGTTCTTCACTAAGGTTTCCTGCATCGTCACTGTATCCTACACCGTCAACTTCTAGACCAAATTCAAAATCTGAACCATCAAATGTTCCTTCCACAACTGCTTTTGATGCCATATATGTTGCATTGTCAACTCTCTTAATCATTGAACATAGTACATATTCAGGATCAAGTGCAGATTGGTCCTGATCAACACCAATAGCCCAGAAAGCTTGCTCTCCTGCCGCTTGTATTACACCTATTCCACATCCGCCTGCAGCATGGTATACAACATCCGCTCCAAGTTGATTCTGTGCTAGAGCAGCTTCCTTTCCAAGTCCTACATCGCCGAATGAGCCTGTATAATTTACAAGTACATTTGCATCTGGATTTACAGATTTTACTCCTGCCTCGAATCCATACTGGAATTTTTCAATAAGTGGGAACTGCATTCCACCTACAAATCCAATAACATCTGATTCTGAAGTAAGTCCCGCAATAACTCCAACAAGGAATGATCCTTCATGCTCCTTGAATGTAAGTCCTGAAACATTTGGAAGATCTACAGTCTGGTCTATTATAGCAAAGTTCTTGTCCGGGAACTGTTGTCCAGCAGCATCAGTTGCTGATTGCATTAGAAATCCTACTGAAATGATAAGGTCAAGGTCTTCTTCTGCAAACGCACTAAGGTTTGGACCATAGTCATCTTCTGACTCTGATTCAAGTATCTTAACCTCTACACCGAAGTCTTCCTGCGCCTTCAAAAGTCCAGCATATGCTGAATCATTGAACGATTGGTCTCCCAATCCACCTGTATCCGTAATCATTCCTACAACTATCTGCTCAGGTTCTGGCTCTACCGGTTCTGCTGGTTCTGAAGGTTCTGAAGGTTCTGAAGGTTCTGAAGGTTCAGATGGTTCTGCTGGCTCTTCCTTTGGTGTACATC
>NZ_CEZJXU010000117.1:0-5897 GCF_983023055.1 Dethiosulfatibacter sp.
TTAACGCAGCAAAGCTGCTTTCTTGAAAGAAAATAGAATGATAATTTGAAATTGGTTGACAAATACAAAAATAATGCTATAATTATGTTAGAATCTTCGGGGCAGGGTGTGATTCCCTACCGGCGGTAAAGTCCGCGAACCTTATGGTTGAATTGGTGAAATTCCAATACCGACAGTTAAAGTCTGGATGATAGGAGATTAGTATATTAACATATTATACTATCGATTCGTGCCTCTGAGGATTTCAGAGGATTTTTTTATTCTCTGAAAAATCAGATTTGGAGGATGTTTAAATGTCACAAAAAACAAACACTATGAAAAGAGGATATGTCAAGGAAATGACAAAAATATCTGTGCTGTCTGCAGTTGCAGCTGTATTGATGCTAATTGAATTTCCGTTGTTTTTCGCACCGGAATTCTACAAACTTGATTTAAGTGAAGTAGCTGTTCTTATTGGAGGATTTGCACTTGGCCCAATGGCGGCAATGATGATTGAGCTGATAAAAGTTCTGTTGAATCTTGCATTAAATGGTACGGTTACAGGTGGAGTAGGAGAGGCTGCGAACTTTATAATTGGATGTTCATTCGTATTACCGGCTTCAATCATCTACTACAAGAACAAAACAATGAAGTCTGCAATTATTGGTATGGCTATAGGTGTTTTCTCAATGGCTGTTGTGGGATCACTAGCAAATTATTTTGTATTGTTGCCTGTATATGCAAAAGTCTTTGGAATGCCAATTCAAGTTTTCATCGATATGGGAAATACTTTAAACAAATCCATAGTTGACTTGAAATCATTTGTACTATTTGCCGTTGTACCTTTTAATATTGTAAAGGGTATAATAGTGTCAGCAGCAACAATTCTTATCTACAAAAGAATTTCACCAGTTTTGCACAAATAAAATATATCAAGAAATAAAGTGTTAAGACTCACGAAAAGACTAGTATTTGATCCGGTTTTTTCATGAGTCTTTACTGTTTTTCAGGGATTTCATTTTTTAGTTGATGAAATCCAATTATATGGTTATAATGTACTTATGTTTTTTAAGGAAGGATTATATGATTGAACTAATAATAGAAAATTTAGACGATATGGACAAATTGGCCCATACAATAACCACTTGCTACAAACCAGGAATGATTATATGTCTTGACGGGGATTTGGGCGCAGGAAAGACTACGTTGACCCAGTTCATAGGTAAGCATTTGAATATTGAAGATTATATTACAAGTCCTACATTCAATATAATAAAAGAATATACGGACAATATGGAATTCTATCATATGGATGCTTACAGGCTGGAAAACTCAGATGATGCCTATGACCTTGATATTGACAGATATATATATTCTGACGGTCTTTTTATCATTGAATGGGCTGACAGAATCAGGGATATTCTTCCTGACTACAGCGTTTACATAAATATTGTCTTCAATATTGAAGACAGTATGAGAAAATTGAGCATATCAGGAAAAGGTAAATACTATGACTGTTTGCTGGAGGAGTTGAAAAACAATGAAAATTTTAGGAATTGAATCATCATCAATAGCAGCATCTTGTGCAATATCTGAAGACAACAATCTTCTCGGGGAATTTACATTGAACCACAAGCTTACCCATTCTGAAAAGCTGATGCCTCTTGTTGAAAGTTTAATGTCGTCTCTTGATGTTAATATTTCTGATATAGATCTTATAGCAATAGACGAAGGTCCTGGTTCCTATACAGGTCTAAGAATTGGTGCTGCCATAGCAAAAGGCCTTGCCTTCAGTAAGAATATTCCACTTGTAAATATAGCTTCAACAGAAGCTTTGGCAAACAATATAAAAACAGTTGATATTCCAATTGCAGTTCTTATTGATGCAAGAGGTGAAAGAGTCTTTTACGGTATATATATAAGAGCAGGTGATAAACTCGAGGAGCTTGAAGAAATAGATTCTGGTACAATACAGGAATTTCTTCAATTCACAAATGAAAAGTACAAGAAAATGATTTTCACAGGAGACGGTGCATTGAAGCACAAAACCCTAATAACTGAAAAATTCGGAGAAAAGGTTTTAGTAGCTGATGACTATGACAGTATAATTAAAGCTTGGTCTTTGTGCAATCTGGGATATAAAAAATATTTTAAAGGACATAAAATAAATTCAAAGGATTTTTCACCAAACTATTTGAGACCGTCACAGGCGGAGAGAAATCTTAAGAAGGACTAGAATATGAAAAAAATTAAATTTATTAGGGCAGAGGTAAATCATCTTGATGCAATCATAAAAGTAGAAAATAAATGCTTTACTGCTCCGTGGACGATAAATATGTTTCTTTCTGAGTTGTACGGTGAAAATGCATTATTGTATATACTAATGGAAAACAATGTTGTTGTAGGATATATTTCTCTTTTTAAGATCTTTGACGAACTTCATGTAAACAATATAGCAGTTGATCCGAGCTTTCAGGGGAAGGGATATGCAAGCATGATAATGGAAAAGACTATAGAAATTGCAAGGAACTTGTCAATAGCATTCATTACCCTTGAGGCTAGAAAGTCAAATACTCCGGCAGTGGAACTTTACAAGAAATACGGATTTGAAACATTGGGGTCAAGGAAGAATTACTACAAAACTCCCAAAGAGGATGCACTTATAATGACAAAAGAACTTATATGAGGTGGTTTTTTGAATATATTGAATGATTTTAAAAATCTTGTTTTGCACCCAGTTGGTTTTTATGATGACTTGGCTTCCAGAGAAGAAAGGAGTTTTGCCGTACCTTTAATTGCAGTTTTTATACTATCTGTGATATCGGCAATTATTGTGAAAAGTCTTTATATGGAATACTATGCTGAGATTTCGCAGGGTATTGACACTGTTTTCGACGGTGACTTGTCAAAGGAAATTCAAATTCAGGGATTAATAAGCATTGTTGTAGCTGGTCTGGCACCACTTGTTGTAATATTTGTCAAGTCATACATGGTGAACGGTATAGCTTCCTTTGGTGGTTTTGGAAATTTTAAGGATTCGTTGACAGCAATATCATATGCATATCTGCCTGCAGCTGCAGGTACATTTATTGCATCATTAGCAGCCGTACTTTTGGACCACTATGGATTTAACTTCAGTCCCGGTTCAATTTTGGAGTTTGGCAACAATATAACTATCGCAACTGTGCTATTAAAGGAATTCGACATATTTGTAATATGGTATGAAATATTGGCAATAATAGGAATATCTAAAATATATAGAGTTAACTACAACAGATCATCTTTTTTTATACTTGGAACATGGTTCTCATGGATACTGATATCGGTAGGGTTTGTATTAATGACAATCTAGGAGGAAGTTTTAATACAAGACCCTACAATCCATTGGATAATCTTCCAAAATAGATAAAAACTAATTAGGAGTTACGGATCATTCCGTAGAATTGATATGCAAAATATAAAAATACTTGCCATTGAAACTTCCTGTGATGAAACATCAATATCCGTAGTTGAAAACGGCAGAAAAATACTTTCCAATATAATATATTCACAGATAGACATACACAAGACTTTTGGTGGAGTTGTACCTGAAGTTGCATCCCGGAAACATATAGAGACAATAGATGGAGTACTTGAAGAATCATTGAAGGAATCAAATGTAAGTCTTGATGAAATAAGCGCTGTAGCTGTAACCTATGGACCAGGTCTTGTTGGAGCCCTTCTGGTAGGTATAAACTTTGCCAAAGCGCTATCATATGCAATTAACAAGCCTCTCATAGGAGTAAACCATATAGAAGGGCATATCTGTGCAAATCTCATTTCAAACAAAGAACTTGAACCTCCTTTTCTAACTCTTGTAGTTTCAGGCGGACATACGCATCTCGTAGTAGTGAAGGAATATGGTAAATACGAGGTTGTGGGTAAAACAAGGGATGATGCTGCCGGTGAAGCCTATGACAAGGTTGCAAGATCTTTGGGACTTGGATATCCAGGAGGACCACTTATAGACAAGATTGCTCTTGAAGGGGACAGAAAAGCAGTAGACTTCCCGAGAAGTATGCTTGAGAAGGACTCCTTCGATTTTAGTTTCAGCGGACTTAAGTCTTCTGTCTTAAACTATCAAAACCGTATGGCAATGAAAAACATCGAATACAAGGTTGAAGATGTAGCAGCAAGCTTTCAGGAGGCTGTAGTTGATGTCTTGGTTAAAAAAACTGTAGCTGTTGCAAAAAAATTCAGAATTAAAAAAGTGACCATGGCTGGAGGTGTAGCGTCCAATTCTAGGCTAAGGGAAGTTATGAATAAAGCATCAAAAGACAACGGTTTTGAATTCAGCTACCCGCCGGAAATATTATGTACCGACAATGGAGCCATGATAGGATGTGCAGCTTATTACAAGTATCTCAAGGGAGAATTTTCCGACAGCACATTGAATGCATTTCCAAACCTTAAGATTGATTAGATTATTTAGTTAATCAAATGAAAATAATACTATTTAAGGAGAATTGAATGATTAGAAAAATTGATACTTCTCAGATCAAAGAAAAAGTTAAGAATCTTTTTATCAAGGCAAGCTATGATATTGGTGATGATATGATTGAACTTCTCAAGTCCGCAAAGGAAAATGAGGATGGAGAAACTGCTAAATACGTGCTTGACCAGATTATTGACAATGATATGATAGCCAAAAACGAAAGAATTCCAATGTGTCAGGATACTGGAATGGCCGTTGTTTTTATGGAAATAGGAAAGGATGTTTTTCTTGAAGGTGAATTTATCGAAGATGCCATAAATCAGGGTGTAAGAGAAGCCTATGAAGAAGGCTTCCTAAGAAAATCCGTTGTTGATGATCCTGTATTTAATAGAGTAAATACTAAGGACAACACCCCTGCAATTATCCATATAAGTTATGTAAAAGGTGACAGAATAAAAATCACTGTTGCTCCAAAGGGATTCGGTTCAGAAAACATGAGCAAGATAAAGATGCTCAAGCCTGCAGATGGAGTAGAGGGAGTAAAGGAATTTATTTTGGAGACGGTAATAGCAGCGGGACCCAATCCGTGCCCACCAATAGTGGTAGGTGTTGGAATAGGAGGTACCTTTGAAAAAGCGGCAATACTTTCAAAGCAAGCCTTGACCAGGGAACTAGGTGAGAAAAACCAGGATGAACAATACAGCAGCCTTGAAGAGGAACTCTTTGGAAAAATCAACAAACTCAACATTGGACCTGCGGGACTTAAAGGAAAGACTACATGTCTTGGTGTTCATGTTAATTATTTTCCAACCCATATTGCAGGAATGCCTGTAGCTGTAAATATCTGCTGCCATGCATATAGACATGCCAGTGTGGAAATATAGGAGGTATATATGCCAATCAAGGAAATCAATCTTCCATTAAATGATGAAACTGTAAAGACTCTAAAATCCGGTGACAGGGTATACCTGAATGGGTTTCTCTATACTGGAAGAGATGCAGCCCATAAAAGAATAGTGGAAAGCATAGAAAAAAATGAGGAACTTCCATTTGAGTTGAAGGATCAGACAATTTACTATGTAGGACCTGCTCCTGCCAAGCCGGGATATGTAATAGGACCTGCTGGACCTACTACAAGTTACAGAATGGATCCTTATACAGTAAGGCTTCTTGACTTGGGACTTAAAGGAATGATAGGAAAAGGCTTGAGAAGCAAAGAAGTTGTAGAAGGAATCAAAAGAAATAATTCAGTTTACTTTGCAGCAGTTGGTGGAGCAGCAGCTCTCATTTCAAAATCAATA
Source organism: Dethiosulfatibacter sp. (assembly GCF_983023055.1). Lineage (NCBI taxonomy): Bacteria > Bacillati > Bacillota > Tissierellia > Dethiosulfatibacter > Dethiosulfatibacter sp. Next base: position 5,755 of record NZ_CEZJXU010000117.1, read on the forward strand.
AAGTCAAAAGAACTTATAGCATATGAAGATCTTGGAGCTGAAGCAGTATTTAAGCTTTGTGTCGAAAAATTCCCTGTAATAGTGGTTATAGATTCAGAAGGGAACAATCTCTACGAAGACTAATAAGTATTTTATTTTCCAAA
>NZ_CEZJXU010000118.1:0-2736 GCF_983023055.1 Dethiosulfatibacter sp.
CTGAATATCAACACTCTCCCATCCGTTTTCTGTAAGTATATTTACACATCTGCATTCCAGTGCCTTAAGCTTTTCAATAGCCTCAAAAAACTCATAATCCACACCCTCTACAGTATGAGAATCACAGCTAACAGTCATGGGAATGTCCATTTTAACCATTTCTTTTATTACCCAGTCCGAAGGGTAGTATTCAGTTGTATATCCCCTCGCCTTACCTCCGGTGTTTATTTCAACAATAGAGCCACCTTCCTTGATTTTCTCAAGACATTCCATAATTGCATCTACATACCATTTATCCTTTTCTTCAAAGAAATAGTTTCCACTATTGCTCTTCTTTATTAGGTCAAGGTGTCCAAGAATATCAGGTTTGAATTCAAGAGCCATTTTTCCAACACATTTGTAGTAGAATTCAACAGCCTCTCTAGTATTGCCTTCAAAACTTTCCTTTATTCCCTGCTCAAGCTCGTCCCTGGTATAGTCAACAGTCCACATCACTCCATTGTGAAAATTCGCCAAATAGTGTACCGAACCTACTGTATAGTCAAGTTTATCTATTATTTCTTTCTCAAGATGACTTACACCCATTCCAGGTATGTAGTCAATTTCAAGACCCATGAATATTCTAATCTTGTCGCTGTATTTCTTCTTCATGTCCTTTACATCATTTAAATATCCTTCCAGATTTTCTCTTTTCATGGTCCAGTCCGTCTCGAAGGGAACAGGTCCATGTGATGAAATACCATAATATTTTAATCCCTTGTCGATTGCAGATTTAACCATATCTTCCATTGTATTTGTTCCGTCACAGTATGTAGTGTGACTGTGATAGTTGAATTTTATCATTATTACCTCCTTAATGATTATAGCTACTACATTATATCACTATGATGTCAATTCATAAATAATTATTCAGCGCCGTTGTATATTATATGAAATTTTGTTACTATTATATTATGACTAAAGGATAAAACTACAGGTGGTGCATTTATGAGCAGGGAAATAATAGATATTAACAAGGAATACGGTCTGGTTTTTGCCGGAGGAGGAACAAAAGGCTGCTATGAGATAGGTGTATGGAAGGCTCTTCGAGAGCTTGGAATTAAAATAAAAGCCGTGACAGGAACGTCAATAGGCGCCATAAACGGAGCTTTTTTTGTACAGGACGATTACGACATGGCTTATAAAATATGGTCAAATATCAATATTGAAAATTTCATTAATGTTGAAAATGACAATATGATAACAATGTTCATGGCTGCAATAAAAAACAGCGGTCTTGATGTTTCACCATTAAGAAAAATGATGGATCAATACTTCGACGAGGATAAAATAAGAAAATCAAATATTGACTACGGACTAGTTACATATTCACTGTCCGACTATGCTCCTGTGACTATAATGAAAAAAGACATTCCCATAGGTCAGATCAACGACTATATAATGGCAAGCGCTAACCTCCCCATATTCAAAACTGCTGAAATTGATGGCAAAAAATTCATAGATGGCGGAGTATACGACAATATTCCTGCCCCCCTTCTTGCAAAATCAGGGATAAGGGATATAATAATTGTCCACCTATCAGGAACTGTCCTCACAAGAAACTACACTGCAAAAAAACTTGGAATAGATTCACTGTACAATATAAAAAACTCATCGGAACTCTGCGGCATGCTTGAATTCGACAATGATAAAATAATGCAGGGTATAGAGATGGGCTATCTTGATACATTAAAGGCTTTCGGTAAGGTCCATGGTTCAAAATACTTCATCAGCAACTCCATTGAAGACTTCGAGGAATCCAAGCTTCTGAAGCCCGTAACTGATACTGAACTTGTTGGAATACTGGACAAGATACTTGATGATTCAGACGGAGACTCAAAAAATACAAGATACTCCTTAATCAAGAGACTTTATGAATACTCTGACAATAAGCTCACTTCAAAGACCGTTCTTTTGTCCTGCCTTGAAATAGCAGCAGAAATCTTTGAAATCGAACATATAAAACTATATTCGGGAGAAGAGCTTTACATCGAAGTAGTAAATGAATATATTACGACCATGGAAGCACTGGAAAACTTCCAATCCATAAAGACATTAACCGAGATGTACAAGTCCATGGATTTCAATGATATAAACAAGAAAAATCTAGCTGCATATTTCATTTCTCTAGGAGAAAGCGACAAGACCAGCAAGAAATATCTTCAAAAGTATTTACCAAAAGTATATATAGTATATCTTTTTCTCGATTTTATGCGTAGCAGAGATAAAAAACTTCTGCCTAAATAATATAAACCCTGATCAACTTCAAATTTCAAAAGACTTCGGATGCTGTATTGTTATATGAAACAATCAACAACTGAAGTTTTTCTGTACCAATACTTGTATACTTCTTTGAAACCTAAAGTAGAATATAAATTCTCTGCAATTGTATTCCCTACTACTACTTGTAAATATGCACTTTTAGTTCCTAATTGCTTTGCAGTAACAAGGATTTTACTCATTACTGCTTTTCCCATTCCATTTCCTCTAAATGTAGCAACTTGATTAGCTACCAAATGTACGGAATCACTCTGTACTTCACTTTTTTCATATATTCCTTGTAGCCAATTAACTCTTGTTGCAATACCTTTTCTTCATTTATAGTCCTTATCGCGAAAATCATCGGAACAATTAACACAACTGGAATGAATACATATAATGCTCCTAATATCAGAGGTATTGGACAAAATATTAGTA
>NZ_CEZJXU010000118.1:2746-3889 GCF_983023055.1 Dethiosulfatibacter sp.
TCCATATCCATTTCCTCTATATGATTCTTCTACATGAATATCAAAAATTCCTACATATCCACTATCAACGACTCCATAGCCAAATCCAATAGCTTTACCATCTATTTTGTAAGTGACAAACAGCGTCTTTCCAATAATATTCTTTAACATCTTTGTTAATGTTTCTCTCTTATTGTTATCTTCAACCTTAGAACTTCTAAAAAATCCTTCAAGCCATTCATCTGTTAATTCATATGATATATCTGCTTTAGAATCCATTAATTGTACTTCTCTTTCTAAATCTAATAACCTTACTGATGTTTCATCTACTTTTTTGTACCCTAAATCATCAAGTTTTTGATCAATCTTTAGTAATTCATCAGATGATGTAATCTTGTAAACAACCGGTAATCCTAATCCTTCATAAAACTCTTTGCAATATTGTATTTTTAAATTTAAATCTACTTTAGATTCATATAGCAAATTAATTGAATTAGCTCTTTATGTATATCCTTTTGATATTCTTAGTACCCAGCCATCATATAAATGTGTTTGTAATGCTGGCCATGCACTCATTGATAATTCTTCAATAAATCTTATCATAAATTCTCCTCGCAGTTTCCCTTCAGCCATAAACATAATGTAGATATGTCAAATAACTTGTCTAACACTACCTATCCCGGATTAGTTCCAATTATCATCACAAGTATATTCTTGCGATGAAGTCCGTCAAGCCAAATCCTTAGAAGTCTTCAGCACCTGCCTGATATGGATCAGGTCCAAAACTATTTGCACCAATGTCGCCTGGTGTAATCAACAAAATCAAGATCCATATTCCTCCAATCAAGGGAATAAAAACGATGAAAAACATCCAACCACTCATGTTGATATCATGCAATCTCCTTACAGCAACCGCTATAGCAGGTATTACAATAATGATAGAATAAATCGCACTAAAAAAGCCATAGGTACCCAACACAAAAACATCAATACATATCAAGCCCAACCGTATTAAAAAATTGACGAGGCTAAACATCCAGTATTCTCGTCTGGTTGATCGCCCACTTATTACTGCATAGTTTTTCAGCACTTTCAGATAGCTGCTCATCGTATCCCGCTTCTACTATTCTCCAATTATTTTTACTAGCACCCCTTTGTTTCTCT
>NZ_CEZJXU010000118.1:3929-5875 GCF_983023055.1 Dethiosulfatibacter sp.
GCAAATATGTAGGTTGAGTTGCATCTAAAACATTCAATCTAATAACCTAAGTGTAATTTCATCAATTCCTTTACTTCAAGTTTCAATTTGTACTCTATCCTATCCAATATACTTCTTATGCGAATTCTTCACATTATTCTGATTTACCATTGCATACCTCATAGTCGTATCGATTTGCTGATGACCTAATAACTGCTGAACCTGCTCAATTGGCATCCCTTTGTCAATTGCTCTTGTGGCCATAGTCCTTCTAAACTTATGTGGATACACTTTTTCGATTCCTAGTTTTCTGCCAAGCTCTCTCAAACGAATTTCCACCCCATTTATTTTCAATCTTTCATGAGGATGATTCAATGAAACGAATAATGCTTTGTTTTTATCACAACGTTCCTTCTAGTAATTTTGAATATGTAGCTTTGCCCTGGCATCAAAGTAAACTCTTCTTTCTTTATCACATTTTCCATAGACAATACAATCTCTTTCCTCAAAATTAATATCCGAAATATCCAGATTTACTAATTCTCCAACCCTCATTCCTGTTGAAAGCAACAGGTCTATCATTGCGATATCTCTTGCTGTTTGGCATCCATCTCTCATTATTTCAATGTTCTCATCAGAAATAACTTCCTTAATAGTTTTTCCGATTTTCACTTTATGTATTCGTCGAATTGGATTTTTCATAATATAATTTTCTTCCTCAAGCCATGAAAAGAAGCTTGATAAATTCCTTCTGACATTATCTATGGTTACCTTGCTGCAATTATTCTTTGCTTGGTATTGTTTCAAGTATTCCCGGATAATCTCCGTTGTGATTTTTCTAACAGACAACTCTATAATTTCAAACATCTTTAATAAAGTAGCCCTATAGTAGCTTATGGTTCTTTCGGAACACCCTTCAATTTGTTTTGCTGATAAAAACATGTCCACATAATCTTGATTCTGAATTATTTCTACTTCTTCATCACTATCTTCTAATCTTTTTATCAACGTTTCTTGCAAGTGTTTCATTTGCGATATGTTCAGATATTCCGCCATATCATTCAAAACATTATAGATTTGATTTTGCATTTTAGTACACTCCTTTTTAAAAAAAGTATATCAAATGCTTATTCGAAGTATCATTGCATAGCTGAATCAAATAATATTTGTGTCTCGTTAAACGATTCTTGAACCTCAAGCTTTCAATTTGTAGGTATCTCGTTACTTACGATACGGTTCGCCATAAATGCCTTATCACCGGTTTTATATCACCTGCACTTATGATTACAAATTATGAAATAAGAATAACTATTCTTTAACTTCAGCATAAGCAATTCGTTCAATTGGCATGATAGCCATCTCTCTTCCAATGGGTTCAAAATAACGCCTTTTGTAATCTGTATTACCAACATCTTCTATCAAGACAAGGCCACATTGCTCTATAAACACTGATATCTTTTCAGGCTCAAGACCAGTAATCCACTCTTCTCCAACTTTCTTAGCCAGTTTTATAACCTTTTGGTATTCAGGAAAAGACTCTGAAGAGGTGAATAGACTTTTAGGCACATATGTGAATACAACTTGGCTGCCTTTTAAACAAGATGCAATATATTCCAAAGTACCAACGACTGCTTCAAGCGTGATATATTGCGTAACTCCTTCCCAAAGAAACAATGTTCTCTTATCTTTATCATAACCAGCCTTAACAAGTTCATCTCCAAGATTTTGAGTATTAAAATCAATCGGTACAAACCTAACATGTGCAGGGATGCCACCTTCTAATCCCGACATTATATTTTTATAATTATCCATAACAGGTTTTTGGTCAACGTGGTAGTATTCTAATCCTTTGAAATCAAATCTTAAACATTTAGTGTCATAACCCCCACCTAGATTGACAACGGCATCAAATTTATTTGCAATCGCAGCCTCCAAAACATCATCCATATACTTTGTTCGGCTGATAA
>NZ_CEZJXU010000119.1:0-5871 GCF_983023055.1 Dethiosulfatibacter sp.
ATATTTTTGTGTTTATCATGTATTTGTTATGTCTTGTTATTGCTTCATTTTAGGATCAAGGATATCTCTGATTCCATCACCAAGAAGGTTGAATCCAAGAACTGTTAAAAGTATGAAGATTCCTGAGATTGTTGCTATATGTGGTGCTGTATTCAGACTTTCCTTTCCAGCTCTTAGAATATTGCCCCATGAAGCTGTAGGAGGTGTTATACCAAGTCCAAGGAAGCTCAATGCCGCTTCTGAAATTATTGCTCCAGCTATGTTAAGGGTAGCATAGACAATTAATGGAGACATAATATTAGGTAAAATATGGTTGAACAAAAGTCTTTTGTTTGATGCACCGAGTGCTCTTACAGCATTGCAGTACTCTTCGTTTTTGACTATGTGTACCTGGCCTCTTACAATCCTTGCATATCTGGGGACATTGGCAATGCCTATGGCCAGAATTACATTATTGAGGCCATTACCAAGGACTGTCATGAGAACTATGGACAACAGTACAAAGGGAAAAGCGAACATTCCATCCATAAATCTCATTATTACTGAATCAACAAGACCTCCCTTGAATCCTGATATGAGTCCAAGGAATACTCCAATTAGTCCTCCTACAATAGTTCCTCCTACGGCCACAATCATTGATATTCTTGAACCGTAGATTATCCTGCTGAGAAGGTCTCTTCCGAATTCATCTGTGCCGAATATATGTCCTTGTTCACCGGGCTTTAAGTGTATGTTGGAAAGACTCATTTCATTTGGATCAAAAGGAGCCAGTATAGGAGACGTTATGGCCATTAAAACCATGATTGTTACTATGACAAGACCGATCATGGCTGTTTTGTTTCTTTTTAGCTTATTCCAGGCATTGTTTGCTTTTCTTTCTTTTTTCAGCATTTCTTCCTGGCTTTTTATATCAAGTGAACTGTTTGACATTAGGATCCTCCTTTCTCACCGTCATAGCTTACCTTCGGATTGACATAGAGATATAAAATATCGACTATGAGATTGACGAACACGAATATAAAGGCTATAAATAGAATCGAGCCTTGGATAAGCATATAATCTCTGTTTTCTATTGCATCAACTATCATTCGTCCCATTCCTGGCCAGCTGAAAATTGTTTCAGTTAGTATTGCTCCCGAGAGTGAGGTAGAAACCTGAAGACCTATTACTGTGAGTATTGGAGGAAGAGCGTTTTTAAATGCATGCTTCCATATTACTATGTTTTCTTTTAATCCCTTTGAACGAAGAGATTTGATATAATCCTGTTTGATTATGTCCAACATGCTTGAACGTGTTATTCTTGCAAAGGTTGCTGCCGGTATTGTTGCCAGGCAGACGCAAGGTAGTATTAAATGCTTGATTACATCCCAAAGTCCCTTGTCCATACTTCCCATGCCTATTGAAGGCAGCCATTCCAGATTAACACTGAAAACAAGTACAAGCATAAGTCCCAGCCAGAATATTGGCATGGATACACCGACTAATGCTCCAATCATTGACACATAATCAAATATTGAATACTGTCTTGTAGCAGATATAATTCCTATTGGTATTGCAATGAACATGGCAAGCAACATACTGATTGCAGTCAATATCAACGTGTTTGGAAATCTTTCCAAAATTAGTTTCATAACAGGTTCATTGTAGGCATATGATTTGCCGAAATTGCCTTTTAGTAAGTCCTTTAAATATATTAAATACTGCTCTGCAATGTTTTTATTTAGTCCTAGTGCTTCTCTTAATTCTTCAACTGCTTCTACTGGGGCCTGTGGTCCAAGCATGGTTAATGCAGGGTCTCCAGGAATCATTCTGGTAATTACAAATATTATTGTGGAAACAATAAAGAGTATGGGAATTAGTTGCAATATTCTTTGAAGAATTGTTTTTACCATTTTTTCACTCCTTAGCTGGATATAGTTGAAATTTTTGTATAACCGAAGACTCTGCATATGAACACAGAGTCTTCGGCGATGAATTTTTACTTCATCCAAACATTTATTTCAGGGGAACAAACGACGATTTTGCCATCAGCTCTCATCTCGAAATCTTGTACTGCTGGATTGAATCCGAAAATTGATTTTTCGTTTGAATAATTGATTCTTGAATAGTTTTCTGTTATAAGCTTCAGAGCTTCCTTATAAAGTACTGCTCTTTCGTCAGTATCAGTAATTGCTAGCGCTTCATCTAACAGTCTGTCAACTTCAGGGTTGTTGTATCCTTGACCGTTACCTAGTGCACCTATTTCACTACTGTGGAACATTTTGTTTAGGAAGAAGAATGGATCTGGATACCAGGTCCAAGACATTCCGTACATGTCGGCTTGTCCGCTTGAAGCGATTTCGCTGAAAGTACCCCATTCAGAAGTTTTTATTTCAACATCAATGTTAAGATTCTGCTTAAGGTATGCTTGAAGAATTGTAGCCATTTTAACTCTTGCAGCCTTGTTGGAAACATATATTTCCAGTGCAAATCCATCAGGATATCCTGCTTCAGTAAGTAATTGTTTTGCCAGCTCAGGATCATATGATGGTACTATGCTCTCAAGTGAAGAATCATATCCCCATGAACCTGGAGGCAATGGAAGATAAGCTCTTTGAGCTTCATCAAATTGATATATTCCCTTAACCATTTCATCAATGTCGACAGCTCTTATTATAGCTTCTCTGACTTTGATATCAGCAGTTGGTCCGTTCATTAGGTTCATGTACATATATGCAACATGAAGACCAGGTACTTCTTGGATTATAAGGTCTGCATCGTCTTTAACTATCTTTACACTCTCTCCGCCTAGATCTGTTGCAATATCTATTTCGCCTGTTCTAAGTGCATTGGTCATCTGACTTGCATCTGTGATGATTTTGAATATTACACCGTCAACATAAGGAGTTCCAGCCCAGTAGTTTTCGTTTTTAGCAAGAATTACTTCCTGGTCTTTCTTGAATTCTTCTAATGTGAAAGGTCCTGTACCTACAAGGTGAGATCCGAATGAATCTCCCCAACCTTCAACCTCTTCCTGAGGAACTATTACATTTCCTGCATCAGTAAGAACTGTAAGGAATGCTGAACTTGGCTCTTTAAGATAGATTGCAACTTCAAAGTCATTGATTATATCTACATGGTCAACCATTCCAAGTCTGTTCATTGCAGATTGGGTAGCAGATCTTTCAAGAGCATATTTAACATCAGCTGCAGTTAGTTGTTTTCCATCTTGATAGTCACCTTTTTGGAAATATACATCATCTCTAAGCTTGAAGGTATATACCATACCGTCTTCGCTTGTAGACCATTCTGTAGCCAGGTTTGGAGCAATTCCTGATAAATCATGCTTGTAAGCTACAAGAGTGTCGGCCACGCTTCCTATTACTTGGCTTTCATATGTTCCTGTATACATGATTGGATCAAGATTCTTTGGAGAAGAAGATAGTGCAATTGTTATTACTCCACCAAACTTATCGTCTTCTGAAACAGGTTCGTTTGAATCAGGTTCCTCTGCTGGTTCTGCCGGCTCAGTTGGTTCAGTCGGTTCAGCTGGTGCTGCAGGTTCTTCTGCAGGTTTGCTACATCCAGCGAAAACTGATAAACACATAACTAAAACCAATAGAAGTGATAAAAATTTTCTCTTGTTTGTCATTGTTTCCTCCCTTTAATAAATGTTTTTATATTTAGCATTGAAAATGCTAATTATCAATATTTTACGACTGGTACTTTTTGCAGTCGCCGTACATTTCTACAAGTTTCTTGAAATTATCTTCGTTGTAGAAGCTGCATTTATCTGTTGAATAATCCTTTGCTACTTCTACTGCAAATCGAGCAGCTGTTTCCACATCCAAAGGATGGGAAGCTCCAGTAGCACATCCTGCCACTGCTACTTCTGTTGTGATGGCAACTCCTACAACAGGTGAATCTGTTGCTATTGCCGGCTGAAGTATGCTGTTTAAATGAGTAAGTTCATTTGAATAAGGTGTGATATCCTGTGTAGAAAGTGCAAATACATTTGGAAGTCTTCCAGTGACTCTCTTTGAAATTTCGAGCATATCGTTGCTAACAGGAAGAATATATCCTTCTTTTACTGTTGGTGATAATGCTATGCCGTTGCAGTTTATAACTTCATTGCCTTTTGTTGTGTCTATTGAAAGTATGGCATCCATTTCATCAATAACTTCAACCTTGTTCATTTGATCCATATCTACTGGAGAACCCATGAATGGAACTGGATAGTGTTCCTGAGTAGGAGCGTTGGGACAAATATGTGTAGTTATTATAACATCACCTTTTAGATTATCGCCATGTCCTTTCATATCTATAAGCTTTAAAGCAGCAGATAGTGCGGCCAGTGCACCGTCTCCATCTGACACGAATCCTTTAACCTCGGGTCTGGCACCGATACCGCCAAGTCTGCCGATGATGCCTAGTGTAGGTGTATTGCCACCTGATGATTTGCCATCTTCACCATTGATTACAATTTTTATGAAGTCTGTTTTGCCTTTATCGCCCTCTACGGTAGTAACTGTAATATCTTCACCACCACGATCCATAAGAAAATCTTTAACCAGATTTCCACTAGCATTATATCTATCTAATAAGTCATGAATTTCTAAAACCTGTTTCAGTAGCATTAGTGCCTCCTTAAGTGTTTATATACATAAAATTGTATTAAATTTAATGAAATATTGATATGTGCATATGCACACAGATGAATCTCCATTTCTTAACTGATGCACATAATATTTCAAATGTTTAACAATAATATTATGAAATTGTATTGAATTCAATATTTAAAGTATTTTGCTGGCATTTTACAATAATGATATAATATTGAAATATCAAGATATATAGACTATATGATTTTAATTTGCGGAATAATGTGTGTAAATTGCAAGCACAAGTAACATTGTGTACACATTGTACATTCAATGTTATGAAAAATATTGAAATCAAAAGTTTGCATATGAATTTTAATAAAAAATATGGCTATTGACAAATTATGTTAATATATAATTATGCGGATTGTGCATATGATTCATTTAATAAGTAATTAAATTTGTCTGGAGGAGTTTATGTTTAATAAAGAAAAAATAGTAAGTAGATTTATGGAGTATGTGAAAATATCGAGTGAATCCGGCAGTGAAGGCGATTTTCACAGGAAGCTTATTGTCGATCTCGATGAACTTGGAGCTGAAGTATCAGTGGATGAAGCAGGCAGCAAAGCGGGAGCAGATGCAAATAATATATATGCTTATCTGAAAGGTAATATGGAAACAGAACCATTGATTTTCAGTTGTCATATGGATACGGTAAAACCCGGTAAAAATATTGAACCTATAATTGAAGATGGACTGATAAAAAGCAAAGGAGATACAATTCTTGGCAGTGATGACAAGTCGGGAATCACTGCAATTGTTGAAGCTGTTAAGCTGATTAAGGAACAGAAGCCGGATCACAGACCTATACAAATGATATTTACAATAAGTGAAGAAGTCGGTTTGAGGGGAGCAAAAAACCTGGATTATGATAGAATCATCGGGAAAAGGTGTTATGTCATTGACAGCAGTGGACCTGTTGGAAAGATAATAGTTCAAGCACCTGCTCACAACAAGATTGTATCAGAAATAACTGGAAAACCTGCCCATGCAGGAATAGCTCCTGAAAAGGGAATAAGTGCAATAATGGCTGGTGCAGATGCCATAAGCACCATGAACCTTCTGAGAATAGATGAAGAAACTACTGCAAATATTGGTACCTTTGAAGCTGTGGGTGCAGCAAACATAGTTAGTCCGGCAGCAAGGATAGTAGGGGAAATAAGAAGCCTTGACAAGTATAAGATTGAAAAGCAGACTAGCCATATGGTGGAATGTTTAAGAAAAGCGGCAG
>NZ_CEZJXU010000120.1:0-5866 GCF_983023055.1 Dethiosulfatibacter sp.
TGATTGCAGCATATACTACCTTTGCATCTATTGGACAAGGCATGTTGAATATTGTTTCTCCTTCTGCACATGAAGCCTCTGCAACCTTCATGATTTCTTCATGTTTAACTTCTTTCACTCCCATTTCTTCCAATGTAGTTGGAAGTCCAACAGACTTGCAGAAATATATAACTTCTTCAAGCTCCGCCATAGGTGCGTTTTCTATAACAAGTTGTGCTATCGTTCCAAAAGCAACTTTTTCACCGTGATACAAGTGATGACATTCTTCCAAAACTGTAAATCCATTATGAATTGCATGAGCTGCCGCAAGTCCACAACTTTCAAATCCGATTCCACTAAGTAAAGTATTTGCTTCTATTACTTTTTCAACAGCCGTAGTAACACATTTAGCTTCAGCAGCAAGCTTAGCCTTGTATCCCTCTTCTATAAGCGTATCGTAGCAAAGTTTTGAAAGTGCATATGCTGCTCCAGTTGCAGTTCCACCAGCCATAGTAGATGCTCCAGAAATTACACACGCTCTTGCTTCAAAATATGTTGCAAGTGCATCTCCCATTCCTGCAATCGTAAGTCTTGCAGGTGATGCTGCTACAACTTCAGTATCCATAACTACAGCTTCAGGATTTTTAGGAAGAACAAGATATTCATCAAACTCTCCGTTTTCCTTATATATTACAGACAAAGCACTACATGGAGCATCAGTAGATGCTATAGTTGGTACAATTACTATAGGCACTCCCATATAATGTGCAACCGCTTTTGCTGTATCAAGCGTTTTCCCGCCACCTACACCCGCAACAACGTCAATTCCCTTTGCAACACATATTCCTTTTACTCTCTCTATTTCAACCTTTGAACATTCTCCACCAAATGTTTCGAATTCCACTTTAGAATCAGTTCCTTCATAACTTGAATTGATTTTATCTCCAATTCTTTTTATTCCTCTTTCAGATGCCAGTACAAGTACATTGTGTCCCAATGTGTTTGTGTATTTTTCCAGTTTTCCAAGTTCTCCAGGTCCCTGTACATATTTACTAGGTGATATAAGTATCTTGCTCATCAATGTTTCCTCCAAAATTTAATTTGTATTATGAATCTATTTGTTAACAATATATCAATTAAATACAATTCATACAATACAATTTATTGCCTTTAACAGGTTATTTTTTACCTTTCCTGTTTTTTTCATGTTTATATGGAAAATACACCAAAAAGTCAATCATCCTTTATTTTCTCCGTCGAAATAGGTCTAATTTGTTAATTTTTACCCTCTTATGTCAATTAATTCTCTTATAACGGGTAATAATTTGTTGTATCATTATATGGTAGCTTGATATAATTACTTAGACTAGGACAAGGGTACTAGACTATTTATTATGCTAAATTCCTTTGGAGGATTAATGAAAAACCTAATGAATATTAAGGATTTTATTGACATTGAAATACTACAGGACATACAGGACCAGTTTTCTATTGCAACAGGCATTGCTTCGGTAACTGTAGACCAAAAGGGAAAACCCCTTACAGTCAGAAGTAATTTCTCACACTTTTGTTCAATTGTAAGAGGCAACGAAGAAACGAAAAAAAAATGTCATCAATGTGATGCCCATGGTGGTCTTCAGGCTACTATTGCTGGTAATCCTCATCTTTATAAATGTCACATGGGTATAATTGACTTTGCTGTACCCATAACTGTACAAGACAATTATCTCGGTGCTATTCTAGCCGGTCAGGTAAGAATCGAAGAAGATGACAATAACATTCCATCTATCATTGGAGAATCAGATTATAAAATAGAAAATAATCCTAATCTTCTAAAAGCTTATAACGAACTTACTGTCACTTCCTATGAGAAAATCCAGGCAGCTGCTAAAATGATGCATGGAATCATAAACTATATTGTGGAAAAAGAATATGTAAATCTCATACAGGAAGAGTTGAATTCAAACAATTTAAAACTAATGGAAACCATAACAGTCAAGTCTGAACTAGAACGTTCATTAAAGGAAGCTGAACTTAAAGCTTTGAGAGCACAGATAAATCCCCATTTTCTTTTTAATGTTCTAAACACCATAGGTAGACTTGCCCTTATAGAGAATGCCGAAAAAACCGAAAATATGATATATTCATTTTCTGACATGATGAGATATACTCTCAAAAAAACTGCAAATGAAACTGTATCTTTAAAAGAAGAAATAACCCATGTTTCAAATTATCTTTCAATCCAAAAACTAAGACTGGGAAGCAGACTTAATTATGAAATCAATATTCCGGAAGAATATTATGAAATTGATTGTCCCTTCATGACAATTCAACCTCTTGTTGAGAACTCAATAAACTATGTAATAGAAAAGAAAAATGAAGGCGGAACAATAGTCATTGAAGCAAAAGCTGAAGGAGAAAATATTATTTTATCCATATCAGATGACGGTGAAGGTATGGATCAGAGTACAATTAATGATACACTGGACGGAACCATTTACAAGAAAAATGGTAACAGTGGAATTGGTATATACAATGTTCACAAGAGACTGATGTACTATTTTGGATCTGAAAGAGGACTTAAAATTGTAAGTTCAACGGGAAATGGAACAAAGGTATTGATTACCATTCCCTTAAATAAATCTAAAAACAATACGGAAGGCTAATATATGTGTAGAATACTGCTTGTAGAAGATGAAAGCATAGAAAGAGAAGCACTAAAAATAATAATTTCAGAATATTTCAATGAAGCTGAAATAGTAGGTGAGGCAGCAAACAGTGATGAAGCCATTGCTATAATTGATGCCAAAGAAATAGACCTTATTTTTATGGATATAAATATTCCAGGAATCAATGGTTTGGAAGTTAGCAAATATGTGAAAAACAAATATCCTAACTGTTCAATTATTATAACAACAGCCCATGATGAATTTGAATTTGCACACACTGCCATAAAAATCCATGTGGATGACTATCTTCTAAAACCAATTCGTAAAGAGAAAATCAAGAATGCTATTGAAATATATGGGAAAAGTAAACCACTTAAAAAAAATGACCGCTTTGAAAAGTTCATAACTGAAATATCAAATGATATACTAGAGCACAAATATTTTGATACTGTATATAAATCAAAAGAACTGATTGATTGCATATACAGCAATAACTTCGAAAATCTAAACAATCTTTGGCAAAAAACTGCCGAAGCGGTAAGTAAACTTGAAGAAACCACAAAAAGTCTTAAATTAAAAAGACAATCTAATATCGAAAGCCATGCGCTTTACCTTAAAAACAACTATAAAATATATACTAATAAATACTTGGTTACCCAAACTTTTATAGATTTCATAAACTCAATATTCAACGAAATCTATTCAATGGACAATGATTTCAATGGAAATATAGAAAAAATCGCAGCTTATGTGCATATACATCTCAAAAATAATCTCTCCCTTGAAGAAATTTCGGATTTTTATAATGTCAGTCCCTATTATATGAGCAAACTCTTTAAAAAAGAAATAGGTACAAACTTTGTAGAATATGTTTCAAACAAAAAAATAGAAATGGCTAAGGAATTACTTGAATATACTGATGACAGAATAGTCAATATTGCTCTAAACCTTGGTTTTAGCGAACCAAACTATTTCAGCAAGGTATTTAAAAAGACAGTCGGAAAATCTCCAACTGCCTACAGAAACGAAATCAAAGCAGGCTAATGCCTGTTTTTTTTGCTTACTAAAATTAATATGTACAAAACAACTTGTCCTACCTGAAAATCAACTTCGCCAATACAGGCTTCTTGATATCTATAGCCTTCACAGGACACAACTCCTGGCAACAAAAACAGCTTATACATCCTGTGTAGTCCACTATGGGCTTACCATCAATCATCTCTATTACCTTTGGTGGACAGTTGGCGGCGCAGTCTCCACAGCCTACGCATGTGTCAAAATTAAAAACAGGTTTGGATTTGAGTCTTTTAACCAGGAATTTAATGACTGGTTTTGGTATGCTTCTAAAGGTGTCCCCGCTTGATGGAGGCATTACAAAATCATTAATCCTAAATTCCTCAATATTGTCTCCTGCAATATCAACATCTTCCATTGAATCACTGCTTAATCCTCTCTCGACGGCTTTTCTCAAAGAAGGTACATCCTGAACCTTCAGTCCGATAATATCACAGGCAGTCTTGTCAAGGTCGTAGGGATTTTCAGAAGCAATTATGATACCAATGTCACGAGGACTTCCCGCCGAAGGTCCGGCTCCCTCCATCCCAGTTATTCCATCCATTATATGAAGAATTGGCTTTATGGATTCACATATATCTATAAGTGCATTTGAAAAATCACCTATTTCCGGCATTTTTACATGGTATTCAGCCTTGATGGTGCCCGGAATAAGGCCGAAAAGGTTCTTGACGGCTCCAGTATAAACTGCAAATCCATGTGTCTTAAGCTTAGGCAGATTTATTATCTTGTCCACGTCATTAATCATATCCGTAAGTATCACCTTGTTTAAAAGAATTGCATTTTCAAATTCAGTGTAGTAAGACGCAAGGTTAAAATTCAGGGATGCTCCTGATTTTTCAGCTGCATCTTCCATTCCAGTTGATTTGTATATATTTTTCATCCTGCTTTCCATAAAAGGTCCACCTGGACTGTCGCCTATTATAACTTCAGCTCCTTTTGATATGAGTATATCGGCCAGTGCTTGAACAAATACGGGATTGGTTGTCGTGGCCTCCTCAGGGATCTTCTTCATAAGAAGATTTGTCTTTAGCAGCACCCTGTCTCCCTTCAATACAAACCTGTCAATTCCTCCCAGGTTATCAAAGGTTTTCATCAATGATTCTTTTAGTTTATCATAATCATATTCACTGCATTTCACTAATGATACGGTCATATTTCCCTCCAGTCTGTTTTAAATTCCCAATATCTTTATCTCAATGGAACAAACTTCATCGCCACTCATTATAGATTTGAGTATCTTCACATCAACATCTTTTCCTGTGATTTTTTCCCATATGTCCTTGTAAAAGCCTGCGCCGCAGTAGCAGTATTCAACATCTATGCGTTCATCCTTTAAAAGCATTTTCCTTACTCTTGGACAATGGCAATAGAAATAGTTCTTCTCTTCCCTGCTGCAAGTTTCAAAATATTTTTGGAATTCCTTGGGTATCTTGGTAGCAATAATTGTATTACCATCCAGAACACCTGCCGATCCCCAGCCTTTTTCAATAATCATTTCCACCTGGTCATCTGTCAGATTTTTATATTCCTTGATCTCCCTTTTGAAGTTACTTTCAAAGGTTTTATGCACCAGCTTAAGATCATTAGTGTTTTCATACAGCTCGTGAAGTTCCATAAGCTTGTCTTCCGGATAATGACAGGCTGCCGAACACATAATATCCATTATTTCATCAGGGTTAAATCTTTCCTTAAGGCTGCTCATTAAGCTTTTGGACCAGTAAATCAGGTCTTCTGAATTTTCTTCCGGAAATAAGTCATCAACGCTTTTTTTCATGTTTGTTACGGTTTTCCTTATCTTTTCTCTCCAGTTTTTCTCAAAATCCGAATTAGCCATAATATTTCCTCACACTCTTTATATATGAATTAATTTTTTTCATCACTTAATTTTACCTTATTTTATGTAAATTGTCATTCAAATCCAAAATAAAAACACCATCCAGGTAATATAGACAGTGTTTCCGATAATTTTATTATTATCTCATTGCAACTGCATGATGTGGACAATAGGAAACACATTTTCCGCATCCAGTACATTTTTCCTCGTTTATAGTTAGTTCCCCCATAAATAATCCCTTCTTTTCAACTGCTTTCGCGGGACATATCCTCTTTACAGGGCAAAATGGGGATTTATCACATACTGA
>NZ_CEZJXU010000121.1:0-5807 GCF_983023055.1 Dethiosulfatibacter sp.
TTTCAGTTTCATCAGTTTCGTCGATATCTTTATATTCATTTAAATCGATAATTTCCTCATGTTCGTCTATGCAGCTAGAATCATTGTGGTTGTCATAGTAATTATTTCCATTGTTTTCCTTTGATTCCTTGTAGTATTGGTTCAGCTTCTTAAGATTTCCCTTCCACAGATAAAATACATAAGGAAGGAATATTATCATGAGGAATGAATTTCCAGACATAAGTATGAAATCAAATATTCCATGAAGAATTAGAGGAGTCGTAAGGGACTTCTTATAATAGAACCTTTTTCTGGCAGGGTCGCTGCAGAACTTCGACATGGATAGGTAATATCCCATGGTTATTGCAAAGAGCATATGTGCTGGAACAGATAGAAAAGCCCTGTAAAGACCTACACTTTCCACATCTGCAAACCTGAAGACCACATACATTATATTTTCAATAGTGGCAAATCCAAGAGATGCCATTACACAGTAGACTATACCATCAATTCTCTCGTCATATGCCGGATTATCATAGTCCATCCTCATTACAACAAATCTTTTAAAAAACTCTTCAGAAAATCCAGCCACTATAAAGGCTGTATAGGCGGCTCCCAAAAGTCCACCAAAAATATTAAACCTGGACAAAAATGATTCAAGAAGAATTGTTGGAAACACAATAAGTGCTCCTCCTATGAAAGTTTTAACGAGGAGTTTTACCGGTTCCCTGTCATATCTGTCAATAAAATATATAATCAATGCTAAAGCAATACCCGGTGTAACTGCAGTAATAAGTAAATTTAAGTCCAAAAAGTTCACCTCATTTTTTATTGTAAGAAACAAATTTGTTTATTTTAACTTTCTAAGACATGACACAGCAACTATTTTATATGTTTTAACAAAACATATGCTATAATACCTTATTAATTGATATATATCAACATTACACATGATTCAATCAATATAGTTTATATCTAATTATACAGGAGGAACATTAAGTGAACAACAAAAAAAGAAATGCCTATACAGCTATTATCTTCACAATGATTGTATGGGGCGTCTCACTCATAAATACCAAAATAACAATGGAGTACTACAACGCCATATCAACTTCATTCTGGAGAGTAGTGATAGCATCAATCATGCTTTTTATATTCAAAAAAATCATGCATCCAAATGAATATATGAAAAAAGAAGATAGAAAAGCATTTCTCATTGCAGGTACTTCAGGAATATTCTTGTATTTCATATTCCAAAACACCGGACTCGAATACATATCTGCATCACTCACATCGATACTCTTAAGCCTCATACCTGTTTTGACCATGTTAATTGAGTCATCCAAATCAACACAGAGACTAGGTCTTATAAAGGTAGTATCGGTATTAATGTCTGTTGCAGGGGTGTGTCTCATAGTAGGCTTCGAAATAGGGGGAAGCATGAGAAATACCATTATAGGCTCCTGTCTTATTCTCATGTCCGTTTTTTCCTGGGTTATATACACCTTTACCACCAAATCTCTATACACAAGATATTCGCCTATTGTGGTCATGTTTTATCAAACATTCATAGGAACGCTGCTGCTTGGATTGTTGATTCCATTTAACTGGTCAAATCCACTACAGGCATCAGCCCTTATTAACCTGAACCTGGCCTATCTTGGAATAATCTGCTCAGCTGTTGCATATCTTCTTTACAATTATGCGCTGGATAATTTAAATCCTACTGTATGTACGATATTCATTAACCTACTTCCGGCTATCTCAATCATAACTGGAGTGGTTGTCCTCAAAGAAAAAATCACACCTGTACAAATATTAGGTACTGCAATAATATTATTATCAATATTTCTCATAACAAATAGTTCGAATAAGGAATCTAAAACGAAGTCAAAAAAGGCTGTGTGACATTTTAATTTTGTCGCAAAGCCTTTTTTATATTTTTAAATTATTGAAGTTTTTTCTAACTTCGCAATCAACCCAATGATAAAACTCAGTGTAAAAAATTCTCTGTCTATATGCGATTCCAAGTTACTTAGCCCTTTGATAAGAGTTGCTTCATCAAAGTGTTTCAATAAAATTATCAAACTCAAATAATTTATTTCACCTTTTCTTGTATCTAAGACACGGGCCTTTTTTACAAACTTATTGGTCATTGCCGTTTCAACAGCTACTTTTAAGGCTTCACTTATTTCTATGACAGGCATTTCTTCATATACTTTAATATTCTCATCATTCAAATCCAAATTTTTAGCACCTTCAGTATCCGTTGATAAAAATATAGTATTCACAAATATTGCACCTTTGAAATTTACATCCATCAACTTTGATGATTCAAAAACAACATTTTCAAACCTTGCATTCATAAAATCACTTTCTTTTAGATTCGTACCAACAAACTCTGCACTTTTAAATGAGCAGCCGGTAAACTTGCAAGACTTCATACTTGCCCCTCGGAAACTAACATAGTCAAAATTCGACTCACTAAAATTACAATTATAACATTTCGCTTGAGTTAAATTTTTGTACATATAGTTTCTCTGTTTTCTTTCAGCATTTGTTAAGTTAAAAAGTACATTGTTTCGTTTACTTTTAGATTTATTTTTTGATACAGTTTTTGACTTAGCTTGTTCTTTTGGCTTATATTTATTTTGACTATTTGGTTTAGGTCCTGATTTCGAATGATTTATAACCTTTTTATCATCGCTATTACTCATGAATCCTCCATTTTTATATCAATTCTTTTCTGCATTTACAAAACTATATTTCTTATTATATAGTATTTCGTCTCATTAAGCGAATAATCTATCTCCAATGGTATAGCTTAAACAGAGAATTTAGTGTATTATATATTTATTAAATAAAATTGAGATCATATTGGAATTTTTAAAATGTGTTAAAATCGGAGATAATCTTATGATATTTATTACCATACTAATCGTAGCCACACTAAATATACTTACAAATCACACAATGCTCACTAGAAAAAAATCTGTTTCTTATTGCGTAATCGTATTTATAATCAATTCTATATTTGTCATTGGTTGCTCACTCATATTCAGAAAAGTGGTGACTGATCCTATCATCTATAAATATGTATTTTACTTTACTGCATTTTTCTATATAGGATATATATATTTAATTTTCAGTGATTCCTTTCCAGTTAAAATCTTTTCAATGTTCAGCATATGGGTATTTTCCACGATAATTCTTTCTATTTCTAACATGACTTTTAACATAATTGGAGATCACTCCATGACACTATCTATTGTCAATACCATAAGGATAACCCTCCAATTACTATTATTAGGAATTTCCTATAAATGGTATGGGGTATATTTCAAAAAAATATTAGCGATAGTAAACGTTAGAATAGCCTATTTGATGTCTGGCTATATGATTTTGGCATTAATACTACTGATAAATAGCTTTTCTTGGAATAATCGTATTTTAACGAATAAAAATAGTATAACAGAAATGGTTCTATTTATTATCTTTATTATCCTTGGTTACTTTATTGTCTTTCTTGGCATATCTTCTTCTTCGAAAAATATTTTGCTGAAACAAAATATAAATACCATAAAAAAACAATCTGAAATTAATTATTTGCTTGCAAATTATGATGATCTAACAGGTATAGCAACAAGACAAAACATTTTTAATCAAATTTCAAAGACTGTCGATGAGTTCAAGCTTACAAATGTACAATTTGCTCTTATCATATTTGATATCGATAATTTCAAATCTATAAATGACTATTATGGTCATATCATAGGCGATGCAGCTATTAAATTGGTTGCAAAAAGGGTGGAGAACTGTCTAAGAAAAGAGGATTCCATTGGGCGTTTAGGTGGTGATGAATTCATTATTTTCGAAAAAGGCATAAATACTACATCTGATGTGGAGTTTTTAATTAAACGAATCCAGAACACCTTAAAAAATCCTATAACTATTGGAGACCACCTCATTCAAATCAATATAAGTATAGGTATAAGTTTGTTTCCTTCAAACTCACTACTTATCGATGAACTTTACGAACAAGCTGACAATGCAATGTATATGGCTAAAAAAAGAGATGGTTCAACTTTCAATTTCTTCCAATTATAAAACTAACATAGAAGAAAGAACCTGGATTTTTCATAAATCTAAATAACTTCTGATGGTGATGTCATTGAAGGTGAATATAATAAAAGCGACTTCCCGAAAGTAGCCTTGATAGGGATTGCTGCTTATTCCGGTATTATCGAAGGTCGTGCGAGAGTAATCTCAAGAATGGTCAAATAATCAGATTAGATGGGACGAAAGGTTATATTGAGATTCTTTCGGAATACTAACAATTTCAAACTATTTTGACAAATAGTGATTGATTAATATACGAAAACAGCTACACTATATATGTGCCAACTAATAAAACAATATTGCGAGGTCATATGAATAGAAAAGATATACTTGAATTAAAGAAACGCTTCAAAAAAGATCAGTGCACATTCACAAAACTTTGTGGCTGTTATGTAGACGGTGAGAAGAAGACACAACTGGAGTTTAGCGAAACCTTTTTGAATCTACCAGAAGAAGAGTTTTTCAAATACTTAGAAATAAGCAAGAAAGTCCTATCCGGGACCATCGATAATAATCTGTTGGAACTGAACTTCCCCTATGATGAAAACTTTAACAACGAAAAACAAGATTTTCTTATGCAACTAAAGAAAAGTGGCTTGAAAGATAATGCTTTACTCCGGAAATTTTACGACTCTATTATCGACAGTTATGATTGTCCTGGTAACTTTTTGATACTTGTTTTTCATGATGTGTATGATGTGATGACCAAAACTACCGATAATATCAAAATAGATGAATCAGAAGAAATCTATGAATATATTTTGTGCGCCATTTGCCCTGTGTCACTATCCAAACCAGGTCTTGGCTATTTTGAGAATGAACAAGAGATTAAGGCGCGGATAAGGGATTGGGTTGTTGAAGTTCCAAATATCGGTTTTGTCTTCCCAGGCTTCATAGATCGAAGTTCAGATGTCAATACCATTATGTACTACACTAAAAATGCTAAAGATCCTCATTCTGAATTGATGGAAAACACATTAGGTTGCTTGCCAAAACAGACAGCAACCATTCAAAAAGAAACTTTTCAGTCAATAATCAAAAGTGCTGTCAGCTCAGATGATGATGTCTCCGAAAAGGTCTTTACAGATATCCAAGAAAACCTTAATACTATGATTGAAGAATATAATGAAGTCTACGAGGATACAAATGCAGCACCCATCGCTTTATCCAAAGATAAAGTAAAAAAACTTTTAATAGACAGCGGAGTCTCAGAAGAAGCTACTGCAGAAATTGAAGCATCCTACGAAGAGAATTTTGGTGAAGACCTTCCTCTTGCTGAAAGCCTGGTTGATTCAAAGTTACTTAAAGCCAATTCTCAAAAGAAAAAAGAAGAAAAGCTGGTCAAACAAGTCGAAAATCTTGAACATAAACTTGAAGAAGTGACAAAAAACACTAAAATTGAAGATGATTCTGAAGCTAAGGATGAGCTTGAGACTATAGCTGAAGATGACATAGAGAATCCATCAGGAGACAACCCACCTTCGAACTATGATGTAGTGCTCAACGTAAAACCTCATAAACTACCTATGATCAAGACAGAAGTCATTGATGGTCAGCGCTGTATTGTTGTTCCTATGAATGATGATGAACAGGTCACAATCAATGGGATAAAAGATTTGTTTTAGCACACTATCATTAGAACAAAGCGGCTTTGCCGCGTCAACGATGCATGTCGTTGTTGCAAACGCGTAGAAAGTTCACATTTATCG
>NZ_CEZJXU010000122.1:0-5710 GCF_983023055.1 Dethiosulfatibacter sp.
ATAATGGACCATATACGGGCGAGGGACACACATGTTAGTATTAAAGTTAATAAAATTGAAGTTGATAACAATAAACCCATAGAGTTTAGAATAGAATAAAAGTTCAACTAGCCAAACTGGGCATGTAGTTTTACTGACCTGGGTTGGTTTTATAGAATTAGGAATTATGAAAGGCGGCTATTGTATAGTTCTTTTAATGTAGATATAATAATTATGAGGTGATTGAAGTGAATATAAATGATTTTATTAATCAGTATAACAAATATGGTCCTAACTTTGGTAGTGGTCGTTCAAATCACTTGCCAATGGTTCAATGTTTATTAGAGATCACGACGACTATTTTTGTTTAACAGGTAGTGCCCATGAGAAAGAGCTGGTTTTAAATGAGATGAGCTTTGAAGAAATGAAAAGTTAAAAAGAGTTGTCCAGGTCAAACTCAAGTGGGATCAGGGGATATAAATTGGACAGTATTTACAACTTGAAAATTATTATTTATAATATAGTCAGTTGAATTGTAAAAAAAAATATTTCAGAGGATTTAAATGTCTAAGAAAATTTACAGTACACCTAAAAAAGACGGATATAGAATGCCCGGAGAATTCGAAAACCATATAGGTTGTTGGATGATATGGCCTGAAAGAACAGACAATTGGAGAAATGGTGCTAAACCTGTTCAACAAGCTTTTGTTGAAGTAGCAGAAGCAATAGCGAAATATGAAGACGTGACAATGTGTGTTTCTGAAGGTGAATTTATGGCAGCAAAGGAAGTACTTAGCAACAATGTCCGTTTAGTTGAAATGTCAAATGATGATGCGTGGATGAGGGATGTAGGACCAACTTTTGTTGTCAATGACAAGGGTGATGTAAGGGGAATCGACTGGAGATTTAATGCTTGGGGTGGCCTGGTTGACGGACTATACTTCCCCTGGGACAAGGATGACAAGGTTGCTGTAAAAGTTTGTGAAATAGAAAATATTGATTATTACAGTTTGGAAAGCTTTGTGCTTGAAGGTGGGGCCATTCATACGGATGGAGAAGGTACAGCTATTGTGACAGAAGCTTGTCTGTTGCATGATAGCCGTAATCCAGATATGAGTAAAGAAGAGATTGAAAACAAATTAAAAGAGTATCTTGGAGTGGATAAGGTTTTATGGCTTCCCAATGGAATTTATTTGGACGAAACAAATGAACATGTTGATAATATAGTTCATTACGTTGCACCTGGTGAACTGGTATTGGCGTGGACTGATGATGAAAATGACCCTCAATATCCATTTTCAAAATTAGCCTTTGATTATTTGAGTAGTGAAAAGGATGCAAAAGGACGTGATTTTAAAATTTACAAGGTTCATATTCCAGATAAAGTAATAATTACAAATGAGGAAAGTGAAGGCGTTGATTCAGTTGATGGAACACTAACAAGACTCGAAGGAGATAGACAGGCAGCTTCATATGCCAATTTCTATATAGCTAATAAGGCAGTAATTCTACCTTTGTTTGGTGACGAAGTACATGACAAGGCGGCCGTTGATACATTAGAGGGTATTTTCCCCGAAAGGGAAATAGTAGGAATTTATGCAAGGGAAATAATTCTTGGTGGCGGAAATATTCATTGCATTACTCAACAGCAGCCATCTGGTAAATAAGATGTTGGCAAAAATTCAAAGAGTACAAAAGTATAGTATTTTTTAAAAAAAGTGGGGGAAAATATAAATGAGAAAATTAGTTCTAAGTCTGGCAATGAGTCTTGATGGGTATATCCTTGATGAGGAGGGTGGTTTTGAATGGATTACAGGTGATGGTGATTCCACTTTGGATACGAAGGAGAAATTCGATTTTGATGTATTCCTAGGAAAAATGGATACTGTAGTCATGGGTAGAGTATCATATGAAGATGCCACAATGGAATTTTTTAAAGACCATAGAGTGATCGTAGCAACAAGCAGAAACATGGAGGACCATGATAATATAGAATTCATCAATGATGATATTGTTGGGTTTGTCAGTAAACTTATGAAGGAAGACGGAAAGGATATATTTCTTTATGGAGGAAGTATCCTGGTTGACTATTTTATGAAGGCAGACATAATAGATGAATTTGTAATTGCTGTAGTTCCTATGGTAATAGGCAAAGGAAAACTATTATTTCTTGGGAATAATCCATCAGTCAAACTCCATCTTGACAGGTATACGGTTAAAGAAGGCATGATAATAGTAGAATATTCCAGAAGATAGAGGTTCAATAATAAAAACAAAAATACAATAATGAATATGCTAGCGTAAAGTTATTGTAGGAAAAAAATATAAAAAGAAAGTCCCTTTCTTTATGTACAATGGTACACTACACTTTAACGCAACCCTACAACCTTCATTACCTTGACTACCTACAATTAAAGTTATATAATTAAATTGACCACACTGGTCAAGTAGACAACCATACGGTGGAGGTATTTATGAAAAAGAAACTGATTATCGCATTGGTCATACTTACAGCTGTAGCAGCAGGAATATTTTATCTCTTGACGTCGAGGAATGTCGGAGTAAAATATGAAACAGTTGAAGTTGAAAAAGGTGAAATAGGAAAATATGTTGAAGAAGTCGGCACAGTAAGCTCTAGAAATGTTAGGAGTTATTACGGAAACAGCGTCAGAAAAGTGGAAACAATTGGATTGGAACTGGGAGATTATGTTAAGAAAGGACAGCTTCTTATCAAATATGAAGACAACAGCGATTCGGAAATCCTGAAGGTGGGAAAACAGCTGGAAGCACTAAAGGCAACCTACAGCGAGGCTTTGTCGGGAACTGATTTTGAGAGCATCAATAATGCAAAATTGGAAATTTCCAGAATAAGAAGCAGTATAGCCTTGGCAAAGGAAAACAGGAACAGGATGGAAGAACTGTTCAAGAACGAGGTCGTAGCGGAAATAGAGCTGGAAAAGGCAGTGAATGAATTGGAACAGTTACAAAACAGCCTTGCCATGGCACAAAACAGCTATAATCTGCTTTCGAAAGGACTTTCGGAAAATATGAAGATAAAATACGAAGCGGAAATCGATGTTTTGTTGCTTACTCTGGAAACTCTTGAAAAAGACAAAAAAGACTCACTGATATATGCCGGTTTTGATGGCCTTATAACGGAACTGAATACATTTGAAGGAGATATTCCCTATGCAGGACTTAAGATTCTGGAAATGCAGGATCCGTCGGGAAAAACAGTATTGATAGATTTAATGGCTGAGGATGCTGTCCTCGTCAAGACCAGTATGAAGGCAACCGTTACTGATGAGAATTTGAATGTTCAAATTGACAATCTCAAGGTGGAAAAGGTTCGCCCAAAGGCTTTTATCGTCTATTCCGAGCTGGGAGTTAAAGAAAATCGACAAACTGTTGAGATAAATCTTCCGCAGTCCGATAATGACTTGTCATTTGGGCTTAAGGTGAAAACGAGAATAATGATAGAAGAATCTAAAGAGGCACTTTTCATACATGAAGATGCAGTGTATGAAGAGAATATGAAAATATATGTGGATGTACTCGAAGACGGTGAGCCTGTTCAAAGAGAGGTTGTAACGGGAATAGCGGACGACAGCCGAATTGAGATAAAGGAAGGACTGGAAGAGGGAGAAAGTGTTATCCTCAAATACGGTGATAACTAAAAGCGGCTGGAGAGGTGATTATCTTGGAAAACAGACTGTCTGGTTTGGATGAAAAGAAGAGAATGAAAATAATCAACAGCGCCATGGAGGAATTCAGCAAGAACACTTATCAAAAGGCTTCAACCAACAGAATCGTGGAAAAAGCTGGAATATCAAAAGGTTCGCTTTTTAATTACTTTAAGAGCAAGATGAAGCTTTATGAATACCTGGAGATATTCTCCATAAGGGTCATTGCTGATGCAGTCGTCGAAAAACTGGACTGGAAAGAACCAGACATATTGACGCGCATCAAGGATATAGTAATTATTAAATTGGAGGTTTGCCGAAAGTACCCGTATTTATTGGAATTTTCCAAAAGGATTTATGAAAATAAGTCTGTGGATGAGATGAAGGCAATCTTTGAAGAATATGTTCCCAACATTTATGATAAGGTATACCATGAAAATATCGACTTTTCGCTGTTCAAGGAAGACAAGGAAATAAAAGAAACCATGAACATCCTTATATGGACATTCGAGAAAATGGGAGAGGACTATCTCAAAAGGATAGAATCCGGTGAAAGAATAAAAATCGATGCTATATCGGATGAAGTGGATAGATACATAGTAGTCCTGAGAAGAGGATTCTATAGATGAGATTCAAGAACAAGAGAATAATAATGTAGTTTTATATCATAATAAGTTTCGTATTAATTCATATAACATTTGAAGTACAATTGAACCGTTTGTATTACAAATGATACATGAATTAACTCAACTAAAGTTATGGTATAAATACTAGGAGGCAAAGATGATTAAAGTCAAGAACCTTTACCACTCATACAGCAACGATGAAAACTATGCGGTGGATGATGTCAACTTTGAAATTGAAAAAGGGGAGATTTTCGGCTTCCTTGGTCCTTCTGGAGCAGGTAAATCCACTACCCAAAACATATTGACCGGACTTTTGCAGCTCCAAAAAGGAGAGGTTGAGGTTGCAGGATATGATATCAAGGATATAAAGAACAAAATGTTTAACAAAATAGGCATGTCATTTGAGCAGTCCAATGTTTACAACAAGATGTCAGCTCTTGAGAACCTTGAATTCTACAGAAAATTATTCGATGTAAAAACAAGAAATCCCATGGATTTGATAAAACTGGTGGGATTGGACGGTAAGGAAAACATAAAGGCTGGGAAATATTCAAAAGGTATGAAACACAGGCTAACATTTGCCAGGTCCATGATAAACAACCCTGAGATGTGGTTTCTGGATGAACCGACTACGGGACTTGACCCGGCAATAGCAGCTACCATAAAAGATATAATCAGGCAGGAAAACGAAAAAGGAGTTACAATCTTTCTGACTACACACAATATGTATATTGCAGATGAATTGTGTAACAGGGTTGCATTTATTGTTGATGGCAAGATAAGACTGATAGATTCTCCAAAGGAATTGAAGCAGAAATACGGTGAAAAACTTGTGGAAGTTGAGTATTCCAAAAATGGAAAACTCATTAAAGATACTTTCTCCACAGTGGTTGATGAAGAAAAGCAGAGATTGATAAAGGTCATAAAGGAAAACGACATAAGGACCATGCATACAAAGGAGGCCACACTTGAAGAAATATTCATTAAGGTGACAGGAAGGGGACTGGTGTAAATGAAACTATGGTACAGTTTTACAAAGGAGCTCATCCTTTCTTCAAAAAGCTGGTACTTCTACATCGAACTGGGCATGGCTGTTATACTGCTTATGATTCTCGTTTTTGTTGTCCCTGAGGAATTCGACACCAAGGGTGAACAGTACATTTATCTTGACCTGCCCCAGGTTGTGGAGGATAAATACCGTGACAATCTGCTGGAGGAAGACTTGGATGAAACTGTTGAAATAGTGGAATTGGAAGCGGAAAAAACTATTTTTGAAGCTGAACTTTACGAGACGGAGGAATCCGAAATCCATCTTCTTAAAAGTTTGGATGCCCTTCATGCCTTTTCGAATTCCGAAAGGGTACCTGTTGTACATGCTCGAGTAAATGAAGATAATCAAATTATACATACATACTATCTACA